>NZ_JADPIE010000007.1 GCF_015666175.1 Halonatronomonas betaini
CTCTTACATCAACTTTCCGGGTTTCCGCCTATCTTTCTCGGCTGGTTGCTATCCATTTTTCAAGGTTCTTTTCTGCCGCAAAAACTAATTTTTTATGTCTTTTATTTTCACGCGACAAGTATTATACTAACATCAATAATTTAGATTGTCAAGGATTTTTTAAAATTTATTTATAAAAATTTAAGGGCCAGATTTTACTCCGGCCCAGTATACTTTTATTCTTCTTCAATTTCTTCTAAATTTTCTTCATCCTCATCATCAAAATCAATCTTTGCCAGGGATACAACACTATCTCCATCATTTAATGATATAACTTTAACTCCCTGTGTATTTCTACTTATACATGATATATCATCAATTTCTACTCTTATCATAATACCATCCTGAGTAATAATTAATAATTCCTGTTCAGAATTAACCACCTTAGATTGTACTAATTTACCGACTTTATCAGAAAGCTTAGCGGTAATAACACCTTTACCGCCTCGATGCTGAGGCCTGAATTCTTCTAAAGCTGTTCTTTTACCATATCCATTTTCGGATATTACAAAAAGATCTTCTCCTTCATTTGATAGACCAATTCCAATTACTTCATCGTCTTCATCTAAGTCAATAGCTTTAACACCAATAGAGTTTCTAGCAGTATCTCTTATTTCATCTACTGGAAAACGAATACTTTTGCCATTACGAGATGTTATAATGATATCCTCATCATTATAAGCAAACTTAACATCTACTAATTCATCATTATCTCTAAGGTGTATTCCTTGAAGTCCTGTATAATTAGTATCATATTCAGTTAATGAAGTCTTTTTAATAATACCCTGTTTAGTGACTTTTACAAGATATCTATCTTCATCAAATTCTTTAACTGGAATAATTGCATTTATTTTTTCTTCTTCATCTAGGTCAAGGAGATTAATTATAGCAGTACCTCTAGCCTGTCTTCCAGCTTCAGGTATCTGATACCCTTTAAGTCTATAAACCTGACCATTATTAGTAAAGAAGAGGAAAGTTCTATGGGTGGTAGCAGTAAAGATATTAGCTACAAAATCATCTTCCCTTGTACTAATACCAATAATTCCTTTTCCACCTCTTCGCTGACTCCTGTATGTATCAAGAGGCATTCTTTTTATATAACCAAAGTTAGTTAATGCAACAACTATATTCTCTTCTTCAATAAGATCTTCAATTTCTAAACTTACATCCTGATTTAAAATTTCAGTTCTACGTTCATCTTTATAAGTTTCTTTTATTTCTAGTAATTCATCACGGATTAATTTAACAAGTTTTTCTTCATTTGCAAGTATACTTCTTAAATAAGCTATTGTCTCCTGTAATTCACTATATTCAGCTTCAATTTTATCTCTCTCTAGACCTGTCAGCCTTTTAAGTTGCATACTTAAAATTGCCTGGGACTGCCTTTCAGATAAACTGAACTTATCCTGTAATTGCTGAGAGGCTGTATCAGTATCTGGAGCTTTTTTAATTAATTCAACAACCTCATCAATATCCTTTAAAGCAATTCTAAATCCTGCTAAAATATGAGCTCTATCTTCAGCTTTATTTAAATCATAAATAGTCCTTCTTCTAACAACTTCTTTTTGATGTTGCAGGTAATGATGCAGCATTTCCTTTAATGATAAAACTTTAGGTTGATTATCTACTAATGCAAGCATAATAACACTAAAAGTATCCTGAAGTTGGGTATGCTTAAAGAGTTGATTTAATAAAACATCAGGGTTAGCATTGTTTTTTAATTCAATAACTATTCTCATTCCATCTCTATCAGATTCATCTCTTAAATCTCTAATACCATCTATTCTATCATCTTTTACAAGATCAGCTATTTTAGTTATTAATTTAGCTTTATTAACCTGATATGGCAATTCATCAACAATAATAGTAGGACTACTGCTCTCCTGATTAATAATCCTGGTCTTAGCTCTAACTCTAACTTTACCTCTACCAGTTCGATAAGCCTTAATTATTTCATCTCTATTCATTATTGAACCGCCAGTTGGAAAATCAGGGCCTTTAATTGATTCCATTAATTCAGTTATATCAATATTTGAATTATCTATTAATTTAATTACACCATCTATAACTTCCTCTAAATTATGTGGAGGTATACTAGTGGCCATCCCAACGGCTATACCTGAACTTCCATTAATCAATAAATTTGGGATTCTTGCAGGCAAAACTTCTGGTTCTTCTAAAGTATCATCGAAGTTACCTTTAAAATTTACTGTTTCTTTATCAATATCCTTTAATAATTCTTCAGATATTTTAGCCATTCTTGCTTCTGTATATCTCATGGCTGCAGCAGAATCACCATCTACAGAACCGAAGTTACCATGACCATCAACTAAGGGATATCTATAAGAGAAATCCTGGGCCATTCTCACCATTGCATCATAGACTGATGTATCTCCATGTGGATGGTATTTACCTAAAACTTCTCCAACAATTCTAGCCGACTTTTTATGGGAAGACCTTGAAGTTATATTTAAATCTTTTAAAGCATATAAAATTCTTCTATGAACAGGCTTTAGACCATCCCTAACATCTGGTAAAGCCCTACCAACTATAACACTCATAGCATAATCCAAATATGCATCTTTCATTTCATCATCAATGGCAACCTGTTTAATATTTTCTTTTAGCATTTAAAAAATCCACCTACCTTTAAATCTAAACTATCCAACTTTGATTTATACATCAAGATTATCAACCTCATGAGCATGCTCTTCAATAAATTGTCTTCTAGGACTTACCCTATCACCCATAAGGGTAGTAAAGGTTTCATCTGCTAAAATAGCATCTTCTATCTCAACTCTTAAAAGCAATCTTTCTTCAGGGGCCATAGTTGTATCCCAGAGTTGATCAGGATTCATCTCTCCTAAACCCTTATATCTCTGTAATGAGAAATTTTTACCTTCATTTTCCCCTAATAGTTCTTTAAGAGCCCTCTCATTGTAAGCATATTCTTCTTTTCTTCCAATTTTCACTTTATACAGCGGAGGCTGTGCAATATATACTCTACCATCAGTCAATAGAGGTTCCATATATCTATAAAAGAATGTTAAAAGCAAAGTCCTTATATGAGCACCATCAACATCAGCATCAGTCATAATTATTATCTTACCATACCTAAGTTTTTCAAGATCAAATTCTTCTCCTACACCTGTACCAATAGCAGTAATTAAAGATCTTATCTCTTTATTATTTAAAATTTTATTTAGACGGGCTTTTTCAACATTTAAAATTTTACCTCTTAAAGGGAGAATCGCTTGAAACTTTCTATCTCTACCCTGTTTGGCAGAACCACCAGCAGAATCACCCTCAACTATATAAAGCTCAGATTCTTCAGTATCCTTTGAAGAACAGTCAGCCAATTTACCAGGTAATGCTGTTGAAGTTAAAGCACTTTTTCTTCTAGTTAAATCTCTAGCTTTTTTTGCAGCTTTTCTAGCCCTGGCCGCCTGCAAAGCCTTTTCAACAATAGTCTTAGCTACAGCAGGATTTTCCTCTAAAAATATTTTTAAGTGTTTGCTTAATGTAGAATCAACAAAACCTCTTATTTCACTATTTCCAAGTTTAGTCTTAGTCTGACCTTCAAATTGAGGCTCAGCTAATTTAACACTTATTATCGCAAGTAAACCTTCTCTAATATCTTCACCTTTTAAATTATCATCATTTTCTTTCAAAATATTTTTACCCCGGGCGTAATCATTAACAGTTCTAGTTAATGCACTTTTAAAACCACTCAGATGGGTACCGCCCTCTTTGGTATTAATATTATTTGCAAAACTAAATATATTTTCATTAAAACCATTATTATATTGAATAGCAATCTCTACTTCATGTTCATCTGCCTCTTCATGAATATAAATTGGATCAGGAAATAATGTCTTTTTATTCTTATTTAAGTTCTTGACAAATGATATAATACCGCCTTCATAGCAGTATTCATTTACTTTTGGTTCATCCTGACGACTATCAATAAATCTTATTTTAATACCTCTGTTTAAATATGCAAGTTCTTTGAACCTCTGAGCCAATACCTTATATTTAAAATTAATTTCATTAAAAATATCTTCATCAGGTTTAAAAGTTATGGTAGTTCCAGTATTTTCACCTGAATGACTATCAACTACTTCTAAATCAGAAACAGTCAGACCTTTTTTATATTTCTGTTTATAAATATTTCCATCTTTCCAATTAATTTTTACTTCTAACCATTCTGATAATGCATTAACTACAGATACACCAACACCATGTAATCCACCAGAAACTTTATAACCTTCTCCTCCAAATTTTCCACCTGCATGAAGAGTAGTCATAACTACTTCAACTGCTGGCCTATTAATTTTAGGATGAGTCTCTATCGGTATACCTCTACCATTATCGCTTACTTCAACAATATTTCCCTCTTTAAGTTCTATTTTAACAATATCACAATAACCACTCATAGCCTCATCAATACTATTATCAACAACTTCATATACTAAATGATGCAAGCCATCAAGAGCAGTTGATCCTATATACATCCCTGGTCTTTTTCTAACAGCTTCAAGACCTTCAAGAACCTGAATATCTTCTGCTTCGTATCTACGTTCATCGATCATAACCATCAAACTCCTCCATTTTCACTGATCAAATTTTTCAATCTATCCTCTAAAGTATTAGTGGAAATAATTGAATAATAAATTTTTTCTCCAGTCAGAATAAAAGATCTAATTTTTGAATTAGCTTTTGTCTGGTCAATAATAAAACCTTCTTCATCAGCCATTTTAAAAAATTCATCTGTAATCTTACTATCAGCCACAGATTCAATATCTCCAAGAAAAACTATATCCTTTGCAGGAATCATATTCCCATCACCGATATGTAAAAACAAAATCTGACACCACCCTTAATAAAACTTACCAGATTTAATATAAAAATATTTATCTTCATCACTGGCTATATCTTCTACCAATAGCTTATCAGTTGTTGTAATAAAAGTTTGTATTCTCTGACCAATAAAATTAATTAACTCCTGTCTTCTGATTCCATCCAATTCAGAAAAAACATCATCTAGTAATAAAACAGGATATTCTCCTGATTCACTTTTCATAAATTCAAGTTCAGCAAGTTTTAAAGCCAGAGCTGCTGTCCTTTGTTGGCCCTGAGAACCAAATTTTCTAATGTCATATCCATTTATTTCTAAAATTAAATCATCTCTATGGGGGCCTATTAAAGTATATCCCCTTTCGATCTCTTTATCAATTTTTTTTGTAATAATTTCATTAAACTCTTCTTCAATATTTTTGATATTTTCAAATTCAAAGCTTGGATCATAAATAACCTTTAAATTTTCCTGATTATCAGTTAATTTTCTTTGATGTAAGCGGGCTAAAATTTTAAGTTTTTCAACAACTTCTTGTCTCTTTTTAATAATTTTACTGCCAATACTAACTAATTGATCTGTAAATACTTCTAAAACAGATTTATCTTTATTTGAATTATATCTTATCTCTTTAAGAAGATTATTTCTCTGTTTTAACACTTTTTCATATTTTTTTAACTGGTGGTAATAATATGGATTAACCTGAGATACTTCAGTATCCAGAAAATCTCGCCTATTTGCAGGACCACCTTTTACTAAATCCAGATCTTCAGGAGAAAATAATACAACATTTAATTTTCCAATAAAATCTGAAATTTTTTCAACTTCTTTATCATCTACTTTAAATAACTTATCCCTGCCTTGAATCTGCAGGGAAAGTTTTTGATTTAATTTATCTTCTTTTAAAATTTTTGTTTGAATAATTAATTTTTTATTATCAGAATTATCGTCTTCAGAAAAATTTATTAATTCTTTATCAGTTGAAGTCCTATGTGATCGGCCAGTACTAATATAATAAATAGCTTCCAATAAGTTAGTTTTTCCCTGGCCATTATCTCCAACAATTATATTTAAATCTGAATTAAAATCCAAAAGTACCGACTTTAAATTACGAAAGTTTTTTAAATATATTCGTTTAATTAACAATTTAATCCCTACTTACAATATAAATAGTTTTTCCTCCTAAAAATTCAACTTTATCTCCTGGATAAAGTTTTCTTCCTCTACTATATTCTACTTCTTGATTAACCAGAACATTTCCTGCTTGAATCAAATTTTTTGCTTCACCACCAGAACCAACAATATTTGACCACTTTAAAAATTGATCCAATTTAATAGATTCTGTATTAATTTTTATTTTCTTTTGCATATTATCACCTACGATCCAGGTCTAACTGGCATTATTAAATATATAAAATCTTCATTATCAGCTTCTTTTACAGTTAAAGGATTTAATGGGCCGATTAATTCTAGTTTAACCTCTTCTTCAGATATTATTTTTAAAACATCTATTAAATAATTTACATCTATATTTATATTTTGTTCTCCGCCATCCATTTCAATATTAACTTCTTCATGGGCATGGCCCTTTTCTGAATTAACTGATTCAATAATTAATTTATCATTAGTAAATTTCAAGTTAATTACTCCTGAATCTAATTTAGCTATTAATGACGCTCTTTTAACTGCTTTTAATAAACTATCTTTTTCAATTCTTATTAAATTATTAAAATCATTGGGCATAACCTGTTGATAATTAGGGAATTTACCTTCAATTAATCTCGACGTTAATATTAAATCTCCAAAGTAAAATTTAATATGACTATTGTCTATTATAACATTAACTTCTTCATCTTCATAATCTCCAAGCAAATTACTTAACTCATTTAAAGAGTTAACTGGAATTATGTTTCTGATTTCTTCACCTATTTCATGATCTATATCTTTTTTACAGTAAGCCATTCTATAGGTATTTGTAGCAACCATTATTATTTCATTTTCTTTAATAGATAATAAAGCTCCAGTTAATCCTGGTTGTGAATTATTTTTATCACAGGAAAATTTAACTCTATCTATAATATTTTTTAATTGATCTGAATTAATCTTTAAATTATAATTCTTTTCAACTTCAGGCAAAGAAGGGAATTCTTCAGGATTAAAACCATTTAATTTAAAGTGTGAATTAGAAGTTTGAATTTCAGCTGTATAATTATCTTGATTAACTTTAATATGTATTGGCTCAGCAGGTAACTCCCTAATAATATTAGAAAGTTCATTGGCAGGTAATACAATATTTCCTGTTTGATTAATATCTGCACCAATTTCTAATTCAATACCTATTTCCAAATCTGTTGAAACTAACTGTAAATTTTTATTCTCAGCACCTTTTAATAATAGTCCAGATAAAATTGGTAATGTATTACTTTTTGAGACTGCTCTATTAACTTTTTTAAGAGCATTGTGGAAAACTGATTGTTCAATAATAAAATTCATGTTAGCACCTCCGTAATTATCTATCATATCTAAAATTAATAGTAATAGTAGTAGGGAATGTTTATATGTGTAAAACTGTCTGCTTTGTATGAAATAATGGTTATTTAGCCTGTGCAATAACTGTGGGCTATAATTAAGTATTTATCCACATTTGAACAGAGAAAATAATTCAAAAAGATATCCACAATTTTATCCACAGACAGTTAACAACTTTTAAACAAAGTTATTAAGATTTAATTTTTTTTATTAAATTATCAATTGTATTTTTGAAATTTTCTTCATCTGCATATTTTTCAGTAATCTTATTATGGGCATGCATCACAGTAGTATGGTCTCTTCCACCAAAATTATCTCCAATCATAGGTAATGAGGCATCTGTCATCTCCCTGGATAAATACATTGCAATCTGTCTGGGCAAAACAATATTTTGAGTTCTTTTTTTAGAATCTATTTCTTCTAAATTTAGATTATAATAATCAGCAACTATTTTCTTTATATGATTTATAGTTATTTCTTTTGGTTCAGAACTATCATTACTAACCAGGTCTTTTAAAGCTTCTTTTGCTAAATCAAGATCTATTTCTCTTTCTACTAATTCAGCATAAGCTATAACCTTTATTAATGCTCCTTCCAATTCTCTAATATTAGATTGTATTTTATTTGCTATATCAATAATAACTTCATTTGGAATTTCTAAATTTTCAATATCAGCTTTTTTTCTTAATATAGCAATTCTTGTTTCTAAATCTGGACTTTGAATATCAGTAATTAGTCCCCATTCAAAACGAGATCTTAATCTTTCCTCCAGAGTAGGTATTTCTTTAGGTGGGCGATCACTGGAGATAATTAACTGTCTATTTGATTCATGAAGAGCATTAAATGTATGAAAAAATTCTTCTTGAGTTCGTTCTTTTCCAGCTAAAAACTGAATATCATCAACTAAAAGTATATCAATATTTCTGTATTTATCTCTAAAATCAACAGTTTTATCATCTTTAATAGCATTTATTAATTCATTTGTAAAGGTTTCTGAGGAAACATAAACAACTTTATTATCTGGATTATGATCAAGAATAAAGTGTGCAATAGCCTGCATAAGGTGGGTTTTACCTAATCCAACATCTCCATAAATAAAAAGAGGATTATAAGCTTTTGCTGGAGCTTCTGCAACGGCTAATGAAGCGGCATGAGCAAAGCGATTGCTATTACCTACTACAAATGTATCAAAAGTATATTTAGGATTAATACCGTTTTTAATTTGATTGGTTGTTTTTACCTTTTTCCTATTATTATTATTTGATGTTACTTCTTGTTTTGATTCTTTAATTTCATCAGGTGTTAAAAATTCTAAATCTAATTCAGTATCAGTTATTTCTTCAATAGTTTCAATGATTAAGTTTTGATAGCGGGAACTGATCCAATCTTTAATAAAATCATTAGGAACCTTTAATTGTAAAGTATTATTTTTTATTTTAATTGGTTCAGTATCAGAAAACCAGGTTTTAAAACTTGGATTGCTTAATTGTTCTTTAATTCTTTCTAAACTTTCCTCCCAGATATCATTTAATTTTTTTTCGGTCAATTTCATATAATACCTCCTGAAAATCGTTTCTCCACAGATTGTGGATAAATAGATTACTTATCCACATAAATAAAAAAGGATTCAAACTTATACTATATAAAAAAAGCTAAAAATTATTAATAAAATTATCTACAACCCTGTGAATAAAATAGATAGTTATCCACAGTTGATAGTGGATAACCAGCACTTATCAACAGATTGTGGATAAAAACGTGTGTTTTTGTGGATAACTTTAATTTTTTTGTCGTTTTTTAAATAATTGTTGATAAATTAATACACAGAGTTAACAATCGATATTCTTTTAGTTCAGAGTCATAATCAAAAGTTTTCCACAAGTAATCACTAATATAATAACAGATTATTAACATTTTATCAACAAAAATATTCTTGTGGAAAAGCAAAATACCTTGACTAGTATTTTTAAATACCATATAATTTATATTGTATGGGTGATAAATTGGCAGGTCTGGAGGTATAAGTTTGGAAAGTTTAAAAAAAAATAGTCAATTTCAAAAGGTTTATAAGAAAGGTCAGTCAAAAGCCAGTAAATATTTAGTAGTCTACTGGTTAGATAATAAAGATAATAGTTCTGCCAATCGTTATGGAATTACTGTTAGTAAAAAAATTGGTAATGCAGTTGTGAGAAATAAGGTTAAACGCAGAATTAAAGAAATTTTGAGAAAATGGGATGATAATAATTACATAAAATTAAACTTAGATATTGTGATTATTGCAAGAAAGCCTGTAGTTAATTTAAATTATCATCAAATTAAGAGTGATTTAAAATCTTTGCTTTACAGGTGTTCCTTAATTAAGGGTTAAATAAAATGGAGATGAACATTATGATTAAATTATTATTTTTAAAATTAATTAAGTTCTATCAGGATTATATATCTCCTTTATTACCAAAATCATGTCGATATTATCCAACTTGTTCAACATATACAGCAACTGCAATTAAAAAGTATGGTATAATAAAAGGTAGTTGGTTAGGATTAAAGAGAATTTTACGCTGTCATCCTTTTCATCCAGGTGGTTATGATCCGGTAGATTAAATTATAGGAGGAATTTAAAAAATGTTTGGATTTTTTGATGGTTTCATAGATATAATTATTCAGATTATAGAATTTATTCAGCAGTTACCTATTGTTCCAGGATATGGAATAGCGATAATAGTATTTACTCTGGCAATAAAGTTTGCTTTATTTCCATTGACAGCTAAACAAACAAGGTCAATGAAAGCTATGCAGGATTTACAGCCTAAAATGGAAAAAATCAAAGAGAAATATGAAGATAATAAAGAGAAACAACAGGAAGAAATGATGAAGTTATATCAGGATAATAATGTAAACCCAATTGCTGGTTGCTTACCAATGATATTACAATTATTTATTCTCATCCCCTTATATAGAGCAATTCTGGCTATGAGCGAAACCTTTGGAGAGTCAGCTTTTCTATGGATAGGAAGAATTACAGACGGTTCACTGGCAGAACCTGATATTGCTTTAGTTATTATTAATGGTCTTGTTATGGTAGCTCAAACTAAGATCACTCAGAGCATATCTGGTGGTGGTGGCGGAAAATCAGGTATGATGATGTGGATAATGCCGATTATGATAGTCTTTATAGGTTTTCAACTACCAGCAGGGATAATGGTCTATTGGTTAACTTCCACATTATTTTCTGTTATTCAACAGTATTTATTATCAAAAGAAACTGATGCAGAAGCTGAAGCCGCTTAAGGAGGCGTTTTAATATGGTAAGCTGTAAAGAGACTGGTAATTCCGTAGAAGAAGCAATTGATAAAGCTTTAAAGAAACTTGATTTATCAAGGCAAGAGGCAGAAATAAATATAATTGATGAAGGTAGTAAAGGTTTTTTAGGTTTAATTGGTGGAAAAGAGGCAGTAGTAGAAGTTACAAAAAAAATAATTCCTTCTGAGATAGGTAAGAACTTTTTAGAAGAAATATTTTCATCAAGTGATTTAAATGTTGAAGTGGAATATATTGAGTCTAAATCAGATGATAAACAACTTTATTTTAATTTATCTTCTTCTGAATTAGGATTAGTCATTGGGCATAGAGGAGAAACTCTTGATGCTTTGCAATATTTAACTTCTTTAGCAGTAAATCGAGAGACTGATGATTATTTTAGGATAATGCTTGATGCAGAGGGTTATCGAGAGAGAAGAAAAGAAACTTTAGAGAGATTGGCTAACAAAATGAAAAATAAAGCTCTTGAGACAGGTCGAAAAGTTATGTTGGACCCAATGCCGCCTCATGAAAGAAGAATAATTCATCTGGCTATTAAAGATGATGATAGAGTAAAATCATATAGTGAAGGCGAAGAGCCCTTTAGAAAAGTAATGATTGAGAAGGTTTAATTTTGAAAATTAACCCAGCAGGGATTACCTGCTGGGTTTTTAACTTAAATAATTTAATTAAAACCGGGGTGTTAATTATGAATTATAATATGGATGATACAATAGCTGCAATTTCAACTCCTCCTGGTTGTGCAGGTATAGGAAAAATTAGAATCAGTGGTGAAGATGCTCTAGAGATAGCAGATAAAGTTTTTTATTCATCTTCAACTGAAAGTTTAAAAAAGGTAGAAAGTCATACAATTCATTATGGCTTTATAAGAGATAAAAATAATAAAGATATAGATGAGGTACTTGCTTTAATTTTAAAGGCCCCCAAATCATTTACTGCAGAAGATACAGTAGAGTTTGATTGTCATGGGGGAAGCCTACCATTGCAGGGAGTTCTGGATGCTGTTTTATCAGCAGGAGCAAGACTTGCTGAGCCTGGAGAATTTTCTAAGCGAGCTTTTATGAACGGGAGAATAGATCTTACCCAGGCTGAAGGAATCATGGATTTAATTAATTCTCAGACTGAAAAAGGTAGAGAGCTTGCTGTTCAGCATTTGAAAGGTGGTTTATCTGATCATATAAAAGATATTCGGGAACAATTAATGACTATTTTAGCAGGAATGGAAGCTAGCATTGATTTTCCAGAAGATGAAGTTCCAGGATTTGATAGTGATCGAGTTAATGATAAAATTAATCAAGTTATTGATACTTTAAATGAACTTATACAAAGTAGTAAAACAGGACAAATCTTTACTGAAGGAGTAGAAACTGTAATTGTTGGGAAGCCAAATGTTGGCAAATCAAGTTTATTAAATTATTTACTAAAAGAGAATAGAGCTATAGTTACTGAAATACCAGGGACTACTAGAGATATAATTTCAGAACTTGTAAATCTTGGTGGAATTCCGTTAAGAATTACTGATACAGCAGGTATAAGAGAAACTTCAGATCAAGTAGAAAAGATAGGCGTAGAAAGAACAATAAACTCTCTTCAAACTGCAGATCTGGTTTTATTGATGTTAGATGTATCTCAGGGCATTTCCCCTGGGGATTATAAGATATATCAGGAAGTAAAGGATAAACCAATAATTATACTGGTAAATAAGACTGACCTCTCAAAGGAAATAGATCATAATAAAATTGAAGAAAATTTTCCTGATGGGAGAATTATTTATACTTCAGTTCAAACAGGTGCAGGTTTAAAAGAGTTAGAAAAGACAATTAAAGATGAAATCATGGCAGGAGATGTAAAAGGTGGTTATGATCAAATTATTACAAGAATGCGTCATAGAAATTTATTGGAAAAAGCAAAGGTTAGTCTTGAATTAGTAATTGAAGGTAATAAAAATAATATTCCTCCAGATTTATTATCTGTAGACTTAAAAGATGCTTTGCTAAGTTTAGGTGAAATAACAGGTGAAACAGTAACTGATAATTTAATAGATCAAATTTTTCAAGATTTCTGTATTGGAAAATAATACAGTAAAGGAGTTTTAATATGAGTAAATATTTTTCGACATATCCAAAAGAATACGATGTTATAGTTGTAGGTGCAGGTCATGCAGGAAGTGAAGCTTCTTTAGCTGCAGCTAGAATGGGATTTGATGTTCTAACTTTAACAGTTAATTTAGATCATGTGGCTTTTATGCCCTGTAATCCTTCATTGGGTGGACCAGGCAAATCCCATATAGTAAGGGAAATTGATGCTTTAGGTGGAGAAATGGCTATAAATATGGATGAAACCATGACTCAGATTAGAATGTTAAATACTAGTAAAGGTCCTGCAGTTCATGGTTTAAGAGGTCAGTCTGATAAAGTTAAATATCATCAAAGAATGAAGAGTGTCCTTGAAAATCAGGAAAATTTAGATTTAAAACAGGCAATTGTTGAAGATCTTGAAGTAGAATCAGGTGAAGTCAAAGGAGTTATAACAAAGACAGGTATATTATATAAAGGTAAAAAAGTCATTTTGACGACAGGGACATTTTTAAAGGGAAGAATTATAATTGGGGAAGCTAAATTTAATTCAGGCCCTAACCAGCAATATCCTGCTAATAAATTATCAAATGCCCTTAAAAAATTAGGTTTTAATCTCTTAAGATTTAAAACAGGTACACCTCCAAGGGTTAATGGGAGGTCAATAGATTTTTCTAGTTTGGAAGAACAATCAGGTGAGGAAGGTTTAAGTTTCTCATTTCTTTCAGATTCTTTAAAAGGTGAGCAGGATTCCTGCTGGCTAACTTATTCAAATGAAGAAACTCATGAAATCATAAGAGAGAACGAAGATAGAACACCTTTATTCTCAGGAGAAATAGACGGTGTTGGCCCTAGGTATTGTCCTTCGATCGAAGATAAGGTAATAAGATTTCCTGATAAAGAGAGGCATCAATTCTTTTTAGAGCCAGAAGGCAGAGGAACTAAAGAATTTTATATTTCAGGTTTTTCAACAAGTCTTCCATTAGATGTTCAGATTGATATGGTTAGAACTTTAAAAGGAATGGAAAATGTTGAAATTATGAGACCTGGATACGCAATTGAATATGATTGTGTAGCAAGTGGGCAGTTTGATCTTACTCTGGAAACAAGGCTTGTTGATGGTCTTTATACGGCAGGTCAGTTAAATGGAACATCAGGTTATGAAGAAGCTGCTGGACAGGGTTTAATTGCAGCTATAAATGCTGTTCGTTCTCTTCAGAATAAAGAACCAATAATTCTTAAAAGATCCGAATCCTATATAGGTGTTTTAATTGATGAATTAGTTACAAAAGAACCAAGAGAGCCTTATAGGATGATGACTTCAAGAGCAGAACATCGTCTGTTATTACGCCAGGATAATGCAGATCAAAGATTAACTCCATTAGGAAGAGAAATTGGACTTGTAGATGATAAGCGCTGGGAACATTATCAAAATAAGATTGAACAGATAAATGAACTAAGAGAATACTTAAAAAACAACAGAATTACTCCTACTAAAGAAGTTAGAGATATTCTTGAAGAACTAAGTAGTGGTAATTTAAGTAAGCCAGCAAGTTTAGAAAAAATTCTTAGAAGACCAGCAATAGAATACAAAGATTTAAGCCGGCTTGTTGATGATCTTCCTGAGTATCCGGCTGAAATTACAGAGCAAATTGAGATTTCTGTTAAATATGAAGGGTATATTGAAAGACAATTAAAACAGGTTAAACAATTTGATAAATTAGAGAATAAACTTCTTCCAGAAGATATAAATTATCAAGAGTTAGATAATTTGCGTCAGGAAGCTAGAGAAAAATTAAATAAAGTAAAGCCTAGATCTGTTGGCCAGGCATCAAGGATAGCCGGTGTGTCTCCAGCTGATATTCAAGTTTTAATGATTTATTTAGAAAAAAACAGAAAAAATAAACAAAAAGTCAATAATGAAGGTGAAAAATAAGATGTTTAATGAACAGAATCAGGATAAATTAAAATTTAAAATAACTAAAGGATTAAACCAGTTAGGTTTACCGGATAATCAGGAAGTTATCGAAAGATTATATGAATACTTAGTTCTTCTTTATGAAGAAAATCAAAAATATAATTTAATTGGGCCAGCAGAGCCAGAAGAAATTATAACTAAGCATTTTTATGATTCAATGGCTCCGCTCAAGAATATAGAACTTTTAAATCATAATAAGGGCCTTGATCTAGGTACTGGAGCAGGTTTGCCTGGAGTAGTTTGGAAATTGATTTATCCTGAAATATCATTTTATTTTTTAGATTCCAGAAAAAAAAGAATTAACTTTTTAAAAATGGTAAAAAACAAAATCAAAATAGATAAATTTTACCCTGTAAAAGAAAGGGCCGAAAGACTTGGGCAGCAACAGGACTGGAGAGAACAGTTTTCTTTTGTATCTGCAAGGGCTGTTGCAAGTATGGATATTTTGATTGAATATGTTCTGCCATTAATTGAAATAGGTGGTTATGCTTATTTATTTAAAGGTCCAGATTATAAGGATGAAATTTCTGATATGAATGGAATAGTAAGCTTTTTAGGTGGCGGGATGATAAATATTATTAATATTAAAGTTCCAGATTTAGAAAGGGAAAGATATCTTATTAAAATCAAAAAAATTAAGAATACACCTGAAAAATATCCTCGAAGAGTAGGTAAACCAAAAAAATATCCATTAAAAAAAGAGGATATATCGATCTAAATCCAGAAATAAGTAATTAAATACACTTTGTTTACAGTTTTAAATTTGGAGGTAGCATTTAATGCGTATTCCTTTTTTTAATAATGAAGATCAAAAACCAAATAATGAGCAGATAGTAAATGTTAATGTTGAGAATATTACTCCTAATCCATATCAGCCTCGCCAGAGTTTTTCTGAAGATAAATTGCAAGAATTAGCTGATTCTATTGCCAGTTATGGAGTGATTCAACCATTAACTGTAAGGAAAATTGATGAAGATAAACAATATCAGTTAATTGCCGGTGAAAGAAGATTAAGAGCAGTTAAATTACTTGGTAAAACTGAAGTACCAGTAATCATAAAGAATCTTGAAAATAGAGAAATGGCTGAGATTGCTCTTATAGAAAACTTGCAAAGAAAAGATCTTAATTTCATTGAAGAAGCTGAAGCATATAATAAATTGATTGAAGAGTTTAATCTTACCCAGACTGAACTGGCAACAAGGATAGGGAAAGCTCAATCAACTATAGCTAATAAATTAAGGCTACTTAATCTTCCAGGGTCAATCTTACATGTGATTCAACAGGGTGGACTTAATGAGAGACAGGCTCGAGCTTTATTAAAGCTTGATAAAAAAGATGATATGCTAGATATAGTTGAAGAAGCAGTTAGAAAAGATTTAAATGTTAGAGAAACTGAAGAACTTGTAAATAAAGTAAAAGATAGTTCAAAAGAAGAGCTTAAAGAAGCAGAGTCAGGCAAAATAACAGGGGCTTTTGCAGATATTAGATTATATTTGAACACAATTGAAAAGACAATCAATCAACTTGATGAGGCTGGAGCTAATTTTAAAGTTGAACGCTTAGAATCAGAAGATGCTGTTGAATTTCATATTAGAATTAAAAGGGAACAAGCAGGGCAGGAGAGTGATTAAATGGCTAAAAAATTGGCTATTGTAAATCAAAAAGGCGGAGTAGGGAAAAGTACTACTGCAATTAACTTAGGAGCAGCATTGGCAGAAAAAGGTTTAAAAGTTTTGATAGTAGACATAGATCCTCAAGGAAATGCTAGTAGTGGACTGGGTATTGATAAAACCGATGTTGAATATTCAATCTACGATTTATTGCTTGAAGGCATTGATTTTTCTGAGGCAATAATTTCTGTTACTGACTCGAAACTGGATATAATCCCTGCAAATATTGATTTAGCTGGTGCAGAAATTGAACTAGTGTCACAAATATCCAGGGAAAGTAGACTTGATAATGCTTTAAAAGAGGATTCAGATATATACGATTATATCTTGATTGATTGTCCTCCATCTTTAGGTTTGTTGACATTAAATGCTCTAACTGCAGCTGATGGCGTAATTGTACCTATTCAATGTGAGTATTATGCTTTAGAGGGACTTGGTCAGTTACTGGAAACAATTAAATTAGTTCAAAATAATTTAAATAGTAACTTAGAGCTTGAGGGAGTATTACTTACTATGTATGATAGTAGAACTAATCTTTCTGATCAGGTAGCAGATGAAGTAAAAAAACATTTTTCTAATGAAATATATGAAACAGTAATACCTAGAAATGTTAGGCTTAGTGAAGCACCAAGTTTTGGTCAGTCTATTATTTCTTATGATAACAGATCTTCAGGCGCTAAAGCATATCGAGAACTGGCCCGGGAGGTATTAGAGGATGACTAAAAAGAGAAGGTTAGGCAGAGGACTTGATGCATTAATTAGTGATGATAGCAAAAAAGATGCAGCTGGTTTCAAAAATATTGAACTTGACAAAATTGAGGCTAACCCGTATCAGCCGCGAGAAGAATTTAATCAAACTGAATTAGCTGAGCTTGCTGAATCTATTAAAGTAAATGGTGTTATTCAACCGATCATCCTAACTCCTAATGAAGAAGGTTACTATCTTGTAGCGGGTGAGAGAAGATGGCGTGCTGCAAAGCTAGCTGGTTTAGAAGAAATCCCTTCTATTATTCAGGAAATGGCTCCAGAGAAGATGATGGAACTAGCTTTAATTGAAAATATTCACCGAGAAGACTTAAATCCCCTTGAAGAGTCCAGGGCTTATCAAAAACTTTTAGATGAATTTGATTTAACACAGGCTGAATTAGCTGAAAGATTGGGAAAGAGTCGTTCAACAATAACTAATTCTCTTAGATTATTAAAAGTAGCTAAAGAGGTTCAAGCAAAATTATTGGAGGGAAGTTTGTCATCCGGGCAGGCCAGAGCATTAGCTGGACTTTCATCGGAAAAAGATCAGAAAGAGGCTATGGATAAAGTCTTAACAGAAGATATGAATGTAAGACAGACTGAAGGTTTAGTTGCTGAAATAAAGTCAGAAAAACAAAATAAAAAAGATAATGATACTTCTGATGAAAATGGCGATATTTTGGATGAACTTGATTTAATTGACGAAATACATGACAGGGCCAATAAAAAACCTAAAGAAAAAGATTTGAATTCAGAAATAGATACTGAAGCTAAAAAAAATATTTATAATAGAGAATTAAAATCTCTAGCTAAAAGACTAACTGAGATCACAGGTCTGGATACTAAAGCTAGTAGAGTTAACGGCCAGAATCGATTAGTTATTTATTCAAAAGATCTTAAAGAGCTAGAAAGACTGATAGATAATTTAACTTAAGTTGATGTTTCACGTGGAACAATCAATTTTAATCTATTCAAATGATAGAAATTAGGCTATAAATATTATTATAATGTTTCACGTGAAACATTATAATATAGATATAGAGGTGTGAAAATGAAAGTAATAATAGTTGGCGGAGGCAAAATAGGGAGATATTTAACGAATGAATTTAAGGACAAATACGAAATTGTTCTTATTGAACAGGACAGGAATAAGTGTGATAGAATTAGAGAAAAATATGGTATTAAAATAATCTGCGGTGATGGTTCAAAACCAGAAATTTTAGAAGAGGCAGGTATAGAAGATGCTGATGTTGTTCTTCCTGTTACTGAAGATGATCAAGATAATCTAGTTATCTGTCAGTTAGCAGAAAGGCAATATGATGTAAAGCGGACATTTACCAGAGTCAATACACCAGGCAATGAGAGATTATTTGATTGGTTAGGTGTTAATGTAGCTATTAGTAGTTCATCAATACTAACAGGATTAGTAAATCAAGAAGTTGCGATGCAGGACTTAAAAGGAATTTTGACTAAAAACCATGATAATCTTGAAATGCTTAGAATTACAGTGAAAAATGGAGCTAAAGCTATTAATAAAAAACTCAAAAATTTAGACTTGCCGATTGAAGTAGTCTTAGTTTCGATTTTAAGAGGAGATAAACCAATCGTTCCTAGAGGTAATACAACTGTCTGCGCTGGTGATATGATAGTTGTTTTAGCTAGAGAAGATTTTAAAGATGATATCTATGAAATTTTTACTTAATTAGCTTGAAAATAAAATTATAAAAAAATATTTAAAAATAAGCAGGAATTTTAACTTTTATTACGAATATAAATAATAAGCAACATAAATTAAATACAAGTATCCGGAAGAATTTCAGGAGAGAGCTTTGTTATTACAGAGCGCCGAAGGGGCAAGGTCTTTAAAAGAGATTGAAACTCTCAGGCATAAGAATCCTGATTGGACGGAGCTCTGGACATTGTACTGGACAGGGGAGGCTGGAATTTTTCTGGCCTCCCCTTTAGTTGTATAATTTTGCACAATTATAAAGATTAAATTATGTTGCTAGTATAGTTTGAATTATTAAAATATTTGTTTATATTAGGAGGTGGATTATTTGAAGAAAACAGCATTGAATCAACTGCATCATAATCTTGGAGCTAAGATGATTGATTTTGGAGGCTGGGAAATGCCAGTTCAGTATACGGGAATAATAGAAGAACACCAGGCAGTAAGGAATAATTGTGGTCTTTTTGATGTATCTCATATGGGAGAAATTGAAATTACTGGACCTGGAGCAACCTCTTATGTCAATAAATTAGTTACAAACCAGATTGATGTTGAAGTTGGAAGAGTTATTTATACTCCAATGTGTTATGAGGATGGCGGTATTATTGATGATCTACTTGTATATAGAATCAAGCCAGATCATTATATGTTAGTTGTTAATGCTTCAAATAAAGACAAAGATTTTGAATGGATTTCAAAGAATGCACCAGATGATGTTAATGCCAGGGATTTAACAGATCAGTTTGGCTTGCTAGCTTTACAGGGTCCAAAATCAGAAGAAGTACTAAGTTCACTTGTCAATTTTGATTTAAGCGAGTTAAAGCCCTTTAGGTTATTGAATGAGAAAGTTAATGGCCATGAAATGATTATTTCTAGAACAGGTTATACTGGTGAAGATGGGTTTGAACTTTATCTAAACCCTGATCTTGCAGAAACAATCTGGAATTCTATCATGGAAGCAGGAGAAGATTATGGTATAATGCCTGCAGGTCTAGGGTGTAGAAACACTTTAAGATTGGAAGCTGCTCTATGTCTTTATGGTAATGATATTGATGAAGAGATAAATCCATTAGAAGCCGGGTTGAATTGGACAGTTAAATTTGATAAAGATGATTTTTATGGCAAATCAGCTTTGCTTGAAATTAGTGATGCAGGAGTTGACAGAAAACTCATTGGATTTATATTAAAGGATAGAGGCATTGCTCGTCATGGTTATGACATTGAAGTAAATGACAAGAAAGCAGGCTTTGTTACAAGTGGCAGCTTTTCTCCAACACTTGATGAAAATATTGGAATGGGATATTTACAAAACCAATATGCAGAAGTAGGTAGAGAGATTAGTATTTTGATAAGGAATAGAGAAGTTAAAGCTAAAGTTGTAGAACTACCATTTATATAAATCAAAAATATTTAGGAGGCTAAATCATGAGTATACCAGAAGGATTTTATTATTCAGAAGATCATGAGTGGGTAAAAGTTGAAGATGGAGTAGGTACTATTGGGATTACAGACTTTGCTCAGGATGAATTAGGAGACATTGTTTTTGTAGAATTACCACAGGTTGGCGATGAATTTGATCAGGAGGATAATTTCGGTGTTATTGAATCAGTAAAAGCGGTTTCTGACCTTTATATGCCAGTTAGTGGAGAAGTAGTAGAGATAAACGAAGATTTGTTAGATCAACCAGAATTAGTTAATGATGAGCCCTATGAAGGTGGTTGGATTATAAAAGTATCATTAAGTGATGAGGCTGAATTAGATGAATTAATGAATTCAGATGAATATTCTAGCTTTCTAGAGGAGGAAGCCTAAATGAAATATATTTCTAACACACCTGAAGAACAGAAAAAAATGCTCTCTGATATAGGTGTGGAGGAAATTACTGATCTTTTTTCAGCTATTCCTGATAATATAAAACTCGATAAACCACTAGAACTACCTGATCCTATATCAGAGTTAGAAATGATGAATTTAGTTAATGAACGGGCTTCTCGAAATACTGATTTAACTGAAGCAGATAGTTATTTAGGAGCAGGGTCCTATGATCACTATATACCTTCGATTATAGATCATATGGTTCTAAGATCAGAATTCTATACAGCATATACACCCTATCAGGCTGAATTAAGTCAGGGAACCCTCCAGGCTATTTATGAGTATCAGAGTATGATTGCTGAATTGACAGGCATGGGAATTGCTAATGCTTCTTTATTGGATGGAGGTTCAGCATTAGGAGAAGCCATTTTAATGGCTTTAAGGCATACAAGATTAAACAAAGTAATAATGCCTAAATCTATTCACCCTTCATATAGAGAAGTTGGAAGAACTTATGGTGGTCCCCATAATGCTGACTTTCAAGAAATAGGTCTATCTGGCTCTTTAACAGACTTAGAACAACTAGAAGAAGCTCTAGATGATCAGACTGCAGCAGTTATAATTCAATATCCTAATTTTTATGGTTCTGTAGAAGATATGAAAAAGATTGCTGCAATGGTTGAAAAACAGAAAAAGACTTTACTAATAGTTGCTGCCAATCCAATTGCCCTTGGAATGTTAACCCCTCCAGGTGAATTTGGTGCAGATATAGTAATCGGTGAAGGCCAGCCACTAGGAAATGGAGTAAATTATGGAGGACCATATCTTGGCTATATGGCAATAAGAGATGATCGTCGTCTATTAAGACAAATGCCAGGCCGTTTAGTTGGCAAAACTGAAGATGTTGAAGGTCAAGAAGGTTTTGTAATGACCATGCAAACTAGAGAACAGCATATTAGAAGAGAAAAAGCAACTTCTAATATTTGTACCAATGAATCTTTAAATGCATTAATGGCAACAATATATATGGCAACTATGGGTAAGAAAGGTATAGAAGAAGTTGCCTATCAATCATTTAATAAAACCCGTTATTTAAAAGGGAGGCTGGAAGGAATATCCGGTCTAGAAGTAGTCAATGGAGATAATCATTTCCATGAAATCTGGGTTAAGACAGAAAAACCAGCTTCAGAAATATTTAGTGAGCTGTATGATAAATGCATACTGGCTGGTGTAGATCTATCTCAATTTGATGAAGAAGAGGGTTTATTAATCTGTGTAACTGAGAAGAAGACAAGAGAAGATTTAGATAAATTTGTTTCAGCGATGGAGGTGGCAGTCAATGAATGAACCTCTAATTAAAGACTTTAGTACTCCAGGTCGCAAGGGTTATAGTTTACCAGAACTAGATGTTGATAGAGTAGACCCAAAGGCGAGTTTACCTGAAGGTACAGTTAGAGAAGAAGCTCCTGATTTGCCTGAGGTTAGTGAAGTTGATGTTGTAAGGCATTTTACCAGTCTTTCAGAAATGAATTATGGCGTTGATTCAGGAATTTATCCATTAGGTTCCTGTACAATGAAATATAATCCTAAGATCAATGAAGATGTTGCGAGGATTCCTGGTTTAGCCAATATTCATCCATTTCAACCTGTAAATGAAGTTCAGGGTAGCCTCTCAATGCTGTACGATCTTAAAAGATATCTTGCCGAAATAAGTGGTATGGATGAAATCACTTTACAACCGGCATCAGGAGCCCATGGAGAATATGTAGGTTTAATGATAATTAGAAAGTACTTTGAAACTAGAGGAGAGGAAAGGAATAAAGTAATTGTCCCTGACTCTGCTCATGGTACTAATCCTGCAACAGCAACAATGGCAGGTTATGAAGCAGTAGAAATAGAATCTAATGATAGAGGTATGGTTGACTTAGATAGCTTAAAAGAGGCTCTTGATGATGATGTTGCAGCGTTAATGTTAACCAACCCCAATACCCTGGGTATTTTTGAAAAAGATATCTGTGAAATAGCAGATCTAGTTCATGATGCTGGAGGTCTATTGTATTATGATGGCGCTAATATGAATGCAATTCTTAGTTATGCT
The DNA here is from genome assembly GCF_015666175.1 of Halonatronomonas betaini. Lineage (NCBI taxonomy): Bacteria > Bacillati > Bacillota > Clostridia > Halanaerobiales > Halarsenatibacteraceae > Halonatronomonas > Halonatronomonas betaini. The sequence continues at coordinate 22,854 of NZ_JADPIE010000007.1, forward strand.
CGTCCTGGAGATATGAACTTTGATGTAATGCATTTTAACCTTCATAAAACTTTTTCAACTCCACATGGTGGTGGAGGTCCTGGTTCAGGCCCGGTTGGAGTTAAAAGGTTTTTAACTCCATATCTACCTAAACCTTTCTTAACAGAAAAAGAGGGAGAGTATTTTTGGGATTACGATAGGCCTGATTCAATGGGTAGAGTTCATAGCTTCTATGGTAATTATGGTGTAATGCTAAGGGCATTCACTTATATTAGAGGCCACGGGAAAACCGGATTAAAAGAAATTACAGAGAATGCAGTTTTAAACGCTAATTATCTTAAAGCTAAGTTGAAAGATGATTATGAACTTCCGTTTAGTGCAGATAGCCTCCATGAATTCGTGCTTTCTGGAAGTAAACAGAAAGAAAAAGGAGTATCAACTCTAAATATTGCTAAAAGATTATTAGATTATGACCAATATGCACCTACAATTTATTTCCCATTAATAGTTAAAGAATCAATGATGATTGAACCGACTGAAACAGAGAATTTGAGATCGCTTGATCGGTTCATTGAAACTCTTGAAACTATTTCCCGGGAAATAGATGAAGATCCAGAAATGGTCAAAAAAGCTCCTCACACTACAATTGTTAGAAAGCTAGATGAGGCTCAAGCTGCAAGAAATCCGGATTTACGCTGGTAATTAAAACTCAAAACGAGTGTTATTATATTAAAAAGGCGATTATATAAAGCATCCTGGTAGTTATTATCAGGGTGCTTTTCTTCTTTTAAAGGTTGTGGTATAATCTAATCAGGTGATTACAATGAGAGAAGAAACGTATTTAAATGATTATTCAGAAGATCTGGTAGAAAAATATGAAAAAGGAACAGAATGTGTGGATAGAGGTAAAGATCAAGAAGGGGAAGAACTTCTCCGCGAAGTTATCGAAAGAGAAGAAAATTTTGCTCCTGCCTATAATAAACTAGCTGTAATGTATATCAGACAGGATAATAAAAGTGAAGCTAGAGAAATTTTAGAATATGTATTAGGAGAAGTAGATCCTAAGTTTCCTCCAGCTTTAACAAATATGGGGAGCCTTGAAAGAGAAGCAGGCAATACTTATAAAGCAAAAGAGCTTTATCAGGAAGCCATTGATTTAAATTCTGAATATGGGCCTGCTTATAATAATCTGGGGGTTATTTTAAGAGAAGAAGGGGAAATTTCTAAGTCTGTTAAATACTTAAAAAAAGCTAGAAAACTTGGAACTTATGCTTTTAAAGCTAAAGAGGATACTCCTATTTATAAAGATCCTGGATGTATGGTCCCCATTATTTTAGGTTTTGTTTTTTTGCTTTTAACTATTTTCTGGTTATTATAATTTATCAGAGGGGGATTTTAAATGAATTTAGAAGAAATCTCTAAATTAAAACCTGGAGATATAATAAAGCTTAAAAAAGAACATCCCTGTGGCACAAACAGATGGGAATTAATTAGAATTGGAATGGATGTTAAAATTAAATGTATTGAATGTCAAAATTATATCAGTCTTTCAAGAAAAAATTTTAATAAATCCTATAAAAAAACATTAGAGCGGAGGCCAGATAATTAATGGAATTAGGAATTATTGGTTTGCCGAATTCAGGAAAATCAACACTTTTTAATGCTTTAACTGAAGCAGGTATTTCTGCAGATAATTATCCTTTCTGTACCATTGAGCCAAATATCGGTGTTGTCAATGTTGAAGATAATAGATTAGAAAAGCTCTGCCAGGAATATAATCCAGAGGACTGTACACCTGCCCCAATTAAGTTCGTTGATATAGCAGGATTAGTTGAGGGGGCAAGTAAAGGAGAGGGATTAGGAAACAAATTCCTAAGTCATATTAGAGAAGTTGAGGCCATAATCCATGTAGTCCGTTTTTTTGAAGATGAAAATGTAGCCCATGTTAGTGGTGATATAGATCCTGTTCAGGATATTAAAATTATAGAAAATGAATTAATTGAAGCTGATTTAGAAACCTTGAGAAGGCGGCAGGAAAAAACGGAAAAGATGCTAAAAACAGGAGAAGATAAATATAAAGAAGAAATGAAAATCATTAAAAAGATAGAACAAGCTTTAGAATCCGGGATTCCAGTTAGACTTCAAAAATTAAATGATAATGCTAGAAGACTTGCAAATGAGCTGTTCTTTTTAACTGATAAGCCTGTCTTATATGTAGCAAATATGTCTGAGCAACAATTAACTGAATTAAATAATATAGAAAATTTTCAAAGCTTAAAGAATAAAGCTGAAAATGAAGAGGCTGAATTAATTGAACTGTCAGCTGTCTTTGAACTTGAATTAATTGATTTGGAAACTGATGAGAAAGAAATATTTTTAAATGAATTAGGATTAGAAGAACCTGGATTAAAAAAGTTGATTCAGGCTGGATATGAACTTCTAGATTTAATAACATTTTATACAGTTGCAGGTGGCAGAGAAGTTAGGGCTACTCCAATTCCAGAAGGTACTGAGATAATTAAAGCAGCAGGGAAAATTCATTCATCAATGGAAGAAGGTTTTATCAGAGCAGAAGTAGTTAATTTTAAAGATTGGGATAGTTTTGATGGAATGGCCGGGGCAAGAGATGCAGGTAAGGTTAGAATAGAAGGTAAAGATTACATAGTTGAAGATGGCGATATCTGTCACTTTAGATTTAAAGATTAATGAATATTTATTCTTATTTTGCTTGCAAGATAGTTTTAGTAATGCTATAATATTAAAAGGTCTGCTTAAAGCAGGCCAAACTTCCATGCTCTATAAAAATAGGGCCGTTAAGACCGGATGGAGGAGGTGAATTATAAATGAGAAGAAGAAATTATGAAGCCACTTTTATTTTAAATAACGAAATTACTGAAGAGGAACATGAAGCGGCAGTTGAGCGTATTAAAAATTCTGTTGAAGGCTCAGCAGGCGATATCACTGAGTTAGAAGATTGGGGAGAGAAACGTCTTGCTTATCCAATCAACGATTTATACTCAGGATATTATTATATGCTGAACTTTGAAGGTAATGCAGATACAGTTGATGAACTTGAACGTAATCTTAAACTTATCGGTGGAGTAATGCGCTATATGGTTATTAGAGTCGATGAGTAAAACTTGCGGGGTGGTTATGTAAATGTTAAATAAGATAATATTAATTGGGCGGCTAGTTAGAGATCCAGAATTGAGATATACAGGTAGTGGTACTCCTGTCTGCAATTTCACACTGGCTGTTGAGAGAAACTATACAAATCGCGATGGAGATAGAGATGTAGATTTTATACCAGTAGTAACCTGGCAAAAATTAGCTGAGACCTGTGCCCAGCACTTAGGTAAAGGTCGGCTGGTTGCAGTTGATGGCCGTCTCCAGATTCGCAAAAGCGAAAAGGAAAATAGAACCTATATTAACCCCGAAGTTGTAGCTCAGGATGTACGTTTTCTTGACTGGCCAAAGGATGGTAATTCTCAGAACCAGCGTGGAAGAAGTGGAGCATCCAGTAATCAACAGTTTGGTCCAGATAGTCCACCTGACAGTGCTGAGGATATGCTTGACGATGATTTTGATGTTCCATTTTAAGTTGAAGTTCCAAAAAGGAGGGATATAAGTGGCACGAGGTAGAAATAGATCCTGTTATTATTGCGGGAATGATAAAGAAATTGACTATAAAGATTTAAGAACTTTAAAGAAGCATCTTACTGATAGAGGTAAAATTATGCCCAGGAGAGTCTCAGGTACATGTGCAAAACATCAGAGAGCCATTACCCAGGCTATTAAAAGGGCAAGACATATTGCTTTATTACCGTATGTTAAAGAGTAATTAATTAAAGATTATATTTGGAGGTAGGACTTCCTGCCTCCTTTAACGGATATATTAGGGAGTTGTTTTAGATGGATAATAAACCATCTACACCAGACCAGGACCTGAAAGAAATGAGAAAGCAGTTTTTATTGAGTCTTATAGCTATAGTTATTTTAACATTTATAAATGTTAGTTTTCCATTTTTTAATCTAGCTGTTATTTTAATCTGGCCAATACCAATAGTCAATCTAGCTATCCATCAGGGAATGCAGAAGGCAACTATTTTAATTGCAATTGCAGCATTAATTAATGGCCTGTTATTTAATCCATTAATGGGATTATTGACTGTTGCTGGCTTTGGTTTTGTTGGATTTGTAATGGCCGGAGCTATCCTAGAAAAATTGTCGGCCTTTAAAGTCCTGGTAATGACAGTATTAGCAGCAATAGCTTCTAATTTCTTAATTATAGCTGGAATTTCCTTTGCATATGACGGTGGAATTTTAGCTACAGTTCAATCAGCAATTGCTGATAATTTAGTCCCATTACTTGAAAATGGAGAGATGACAGCAGTTTTAGAGGCTCAATTGGAGTTAATTTCTTTGATAATTCCAGGAATGCTTATAATTTCAGGTGTTTTAACTGGTATATTAAATTATTATTTAGTTCACTGGTATTTTGATATTAAAAGGATTTCAGTTAATACCTATAATAGTATCTCTTACTGGCGTTTCCCAACAATAATCTTATCACTGGGACTGGTAATCTCTATTTTATTTAGAGGCAGTCCAGTTGGCTTAAATCTTCTGGTGATAATAATATTTTTATTGTTTTTACAGGGTTTTGGAGTAGGGCTATATTATGTAAGAAAAAAGACCAAATCCTTTTTCTTAAACTGGATTTATATCCTTTTAGTTATAATGATACCGGTAATACCACCACTTTTATTTCTAATAGGTCTGGTTGATTTATGGTTTGATATTCGAAAATTAAAATATGGAAACAATTAAATGTGAATATAAAGGAGGTCTATTTAAATGGAAGTAATACTCCGTGAAGATGTTGAAAAAGTAGGTGCCGGAGGCGAGGTTGTTGATGTTGCTGATGGTTATGCTAGAAATTTTCTTTTTCCTAGAGGGTTAGCAGAAAAAGCTACAAAAGCTAAAATTCAGGAAGTTAAAGCTGCTCAAAAGGCTAAAGAAAAAGCTAAAGCTGAAAATAGAGAAGCAGCTCAAGCTCAAGCTGAAAAGTTAGAGTCTGAGAAATTTGAAATAGCTGTTAAAGCTGGTGAAGAAGGAAGATTGTTTGGTTCTGTCTCAACTCATGATATAGCAGATAAAGTAGAAGCTGCTGGTTATGAAATAGATAGAAAGAAAATTGACCTTGATGAGAATATCAAAGATTTAGGAGCTCATAAAGTTACAGTTAAGCTCTTTGAAGATATAGCAGCAGAAATAACTGTTAATGTTGTTGCTAAAGAAGAAGAGTAAGCTCAATTTAATATATTAATTAAGCAGCCCTTTTTACCAGGGCTGTTTTTTTATTTAATAAAATTGACATAACATAGTATAATACTTTGTATAAGAAATTATTATTTTTGTTATTCGTAATTATAATAAGGAAATAAGTGAAAATTATTGACTATTTAATTGATAACTGTTATTATTAAAGCAGTTAAATTAAATATTATAAAGGGGGAACAAACAAATGGTTAAGGTAGGAGCAAAAGCACCTGATTTTACTGCTAAAGCATTTCATCAGGGAGAATTTAAAGATGTAAGTTTATCAGATTATGACGGGAAATGGAGAATGGTCTGTTTTTATCCAGGAGATTTTACTTTCGTCTGACCTACGGAACTGGCGTCAGTTGCCGCCAAGTATCCTGAGTTACAGGAATTAGATCTTGAAGTATTATCGGTAAGTACTAATAGTCATTTCACTCATAAAATCTGGCAGGAAGAAGAGCTTTCAAAGATGGTAGATGGTGGGGTTCCATTTCCAATGCTTGCAGATCCAGCAGGTAAGATTGGTCGTCTATATGGTGTATATGATGAAGAAGAAGGTGTCGATGTAAGAGGCCGTTTCTTAATTGACCCAGACGGCATATTACAGGCCATGGAAATCCTTACACCACCTGTAGGCCGTAATGTTGAAGAATTATTTAGACAGCTTCAAGCATTTCAACATGTAAGAGAAACAGGAGAAGCAACACCTTCTGGCTGGACTCCAGGGAAGAAAACCCTTAAACCTGGCCCTGACTTAGTAGGTAAGGTCTGGAAAGAATGGAAACCAGGTTCTGAATAAAGATATATAGTTGAATAATTAACTTATCGCCGACCTATTTAGGTCGGCTTTATTTTTTTAACAATTTATATATAAATCAGGTTGCAATTCTAATTGATAACTGTTATCATATAATAGAACATAAAACTTGATTAAAAGGAGAGGGTTTATAATGATAAAAGTTGGAGAAAAAGCACCTGTTTTTGAAACAAAAGCGTATGTAGATGGTCAATTTAAAGATGTAGCACTAACAGATTATGAAGGGCAATGGACTGTATTATTTTTCTATCCAGGCGATTTCACTTTCGTCTGACCGACTGAATTAACGGCAGTTGCCGTCAAGTATGATGAACTTCAGGAAGCTGATGCTGAAGTTTTAGCTATTAGTACTGATAGCCATTTTGTTCATAAAGTCTGGCAGGAAGAAGAGCTATCCAAGATGATAGAGGGTGGACTTCCATTTCCAATGTTAGCTGATCCAGGTGGAGATATTGGTAAAATGTATAATGTGTATGATGCCGAAAACGGCATAAATATAAGAGGTAAGTTTGTTATTGATCCTGATGGTGTTCTACAGGCTATGGAGATTTTAAATGAGCCAACAGGAAGAAATGTTGAGGAGTTAGTAAGACAGGTGAGAGCACTTCAGCATACAAGTAATACCTGCGAAGCTACTCCAGCTGGCTGGCATCCTGGGAAGAAAACATTAACCCCAGGAGAAGACCTTGTCGGTAAAGTTCATGAAAACTGGAATCCAGATGAAGAACTTGAATAAAATAAATATTAAAATTCTAAGGCGCCCAATAAAATGGGCGCTTTTATTTTTGACTGATTTAAGAAACTAGTGATATAATGAGTTATAAATTCTATTTAATAATTATTTTTTAGTTTATAGTTTGGGGGTTTATATTAATGTTTTATCAGGGGGTAAAAAGGGCACTACCAGTCGCAATTGGTTACTTGCCAATTGCAATTACTTTTGGTGTTGTTGCAAGATCAGCTGATCTGCCATCAACAATGATAGTTCTCATGTCAGTTATGGTTTTTGCTGGAGCAAGTCAATTTGTAGCTATAAATTTAATAGCTAGCGGGGCAGGTATTTTAGGTATAATTATAACTATATTTTTTGTTAACCTTCGTCATATTTTAATGTCAGCCACAACATCAGAGAAATTGAAAAAACATAACAAAGGCTGGCTTGCCTTAATGTCATTTGGGATCACAGATGAAAGTTTTTCAATAATTGCAACAGATAATAGAGAAGATTTGCCCAGGTCTTATGTTTTTGGACTAATTACAATTCCATATATCGCCTGGGTATTTGGAACAGCAGCAGGAGTTCTAATAGGAGAGAGTTTGCCTGCTCTTCTGGAATCCAGTATGGAAATAGCACTTTATGCAATGTTTGTTGGCTTATTGATACCAGAAATTAAGAGATCGAATAGTAAACTTAAAGTTGTTATACTGGCTGTATTTATCAGCTCAGGCTTAAGCTGGTTGCCAGTATTTAACTTATCTGAGGGCTGGATAATAACTATAACGACTCTGGTATCAGCTCTCTTTGCGGCCAAGTTTATAAAAGTAGAAGGTGATAGAGTTGTCAAATAGTTATTATTTAGTAATCATAATAGGTATGTCACTTGTTACATATATTCCAAGGATGTTTCCCCTTGTAATTCTTTCTGACTTAGAATTAACATCCTTCTGGAGGAGGTTTTTGTATTATATACCTCCAGCGGCTTTGAGTGCATTAATTTTTCCTGGAATTCTCGGTGCTACAGATTCAAGCATTATAGCAGTTGCCGGAGGTATTGTAGCAGCTTTAATGGCATATTTAAAATTTAATTTACTAACTATAGTATTATCTGCAATAGTTGCAGTATTTTTTCTCCAGTTTTTAATTTGATGGAAAATAATTATCGTTTATAATATAAGTGGTTGTCATAAGGCAACCACTTGACTTATTTAAAAGTTATATATATAATCTGCTTAAGATGTAAGTTTTTTCATAGATTGCAGCTATTAAAATTCAGAATATTAATAAATATATATTTCTAAGGGGGATAAATGATGGCGTTAATAAAGTTAGAAAAAGCCAGTAAAATTTATCAACAGGGAGAAATTGAAGTACCGGCATTAAAAGAGGTTGATCTTGAATTTGAAACTGGAGAGTTTTCAACTGTCTTTGGACCATCCGGTTCCGGAAAAACAACACTTTTAAATTTAATTGGGGCATTAGATAAACCAACAAGTGGATTAGTACGTTTTGACGGTAATAATATTGTAGAATCAGATAAAAATCAGTTAGCTATGCTCCGGAGAAACCATATTGGTTTTATTTTTCAAAGTTATAACTTAATACCGGTATTAACAGCTTATGAGAATGTTGAATTTGCGCTTAAAATAGCTAGAGGTAGTGAAGGTAAGAAGACTAAAGAAAAAGTGATGAATATCCTGGCAAAGGTAGGGCTTGATGAACTTGAAGATAGAAAGCCAAATGAACTTTCTGGTGGTCAGAAACAGCGGGTTGCGATTGCCAGAGCTTTAGTGAAAGAACCTAAGCTGGTTCTAGCCGATGAGCCGACAGCTAATCTTGATTCTGAAACAGCTACCGGTGTTTTAGAAACCATGCTTGAAATGAATAGAGAGTTAGAGACAACATTTATTTTTTCCACCCATGATCCAATGGTTATGGATTATGCTCTCCGCTTAATTGAGATTCGTGATGGCAGAATATCGAAGGATGAGAGGAGAGATTAGTCATGTATTTAATTAAAATAGCCTGGAGAAATCTCTGGCGCAGAAAACGCAGAACCTTTGTCACTGCTGGAGTATTAGCCCTCGCTGTCTTTATCTTTTTATTAATGGACTCCTTAATGGGAGGTATGGGCGATATCTCATATAATAATATAATAGATTTTGAATCTGCCCATTTAGAAATTGGTCTAGAGGAATACTTTGAAGCTGAAGAAGATACAAATCGTCTCCGTCAAGCTTTTCCTGTAGAAGATAGCTTAATAAATAATATCGAAGGAATTGATGGTTATCAAAGCCATGTGCAGGCTCTAGATTTTCAGGCTAATATAAGTTCTGGCAGAGATGAATTTCCTCTCAGAGTAAGAGCAGTTGAGCCTGATAGATATAGTCAGGTCTTTAATACTGAGGAATATATAACTGATGGCCAGTTTATTAACCCAGGCGATGAAGGGCTGGTTATTGGAGATAGATTATCGAGGTTATTGGAAATTGGTGTTGGAGATTATTTTACTCTTTTATTTAGAGATACTACTGGAAGTTTTAATACAATAGATGGCGAAATTCAGGGAATAGTCAGTACACCTCACCCTGACATGAATCTTGGAGTTGTTCTTTATGATATAAATCAGGCCAGGCAGTGGACCGGTGTTGAAGAAAATGCAAGTACTAGAATTTTTGTTAGATTAGATGACCGAGAGAGAGCTACAGGTATTTTTTCAGATTTGACAAATCGATTACAAGGTGGACTAACAGCTAGAAGTTGGGAAGATTCTGCTGAAATGATGCTAGCAATGGAGGCAGTTGGTCAAATAGAAAACTATGTTATTTTAGGTTTAATTCTCTTAATTGGTGCAGTTGGTATTGTTAATGTAATAATTCTCTCTGCTTTAGAGCGAGTAGAAGAAATTGGTATGATGAAAGCCATGGGTTTAAAGGAAAAAGAAATAGTAAAGATTTTTTCTTATGAAGCAACTGGAATTGGTTTGATTGGCAGCAGTCTTGGATGCCTTATTGCAGGAATAGTTAATTATTTCTTCACCAGCTATGGAGTAGCTATGGATGCAATAATCACTGAAGATACAACTTATGGAATACCTATATTGGGCAGATTATATGGCAGTTGGAATCCCAACGCTTTCTTATTTATCTTTATTTTTGGAATAATAGTAGCTATGATTGCAAGCATTCCACCGGCATATTGGGCCGCCAGGAAAGATCCAATCAAAGCAATCTATCATCGTTAGGAGGTATAAAATGAAATATTTATTTAAAATAGCTTTAAGAAATTTAAGTAGAAATAAAGTTAGAAGTTTTATATCGATCCTGGCGATAGCCCTGGTTGTAATGATTGTTGTCTTTACAAGAGGCTTGATATTAGGAACCGTTCAATCGACATTGCAATTACAGTTTGATAATCAATTAGGTCATGTAAGGATTCTTGCTGAAGAATATGATACCAGAGAAGCACTTCTATCTTTAGAATATACAGTAGATGGAATTGATGGCCAGGGCCTGGAGTTAATGTTATCGGATCTTCAGGATATTGAAGGTATTGAATATTTACTCCCAAGATTAAAATTTGGGGCTATGGCTAGTCCTGGCGATGATATAATTCAGATGGCCGGTATTGGTGTAGATCCTGAATCTGAATCAAGATATGGCGGTTTAACAGCTGATATAGTGGAAGGTAGGATGGTTGAGTCAGGAAATGAAATAGTCGTTGGAAAAGGCCTTTTAAGGAAGTTTGATGCCGAAATAGGTAGTAGGGTAACAATATTATTTTCTGATGCCTACCAATCATTTCAAGGGAGAACTTTTACAATTGTAGGGGTTAGAGATACAGGCTTGAGTATGCTTGATGATACATTCTTTTTTCTTCCATTGGAAATGGCTCAGAATATGCTTTATTTAGAAGATGAAGCTACAGAGGTGCTTGTATTTGGAAGTAATTTTCAGAATTCTAGAGATATTGCCAGCAGAATTGAAAATTATTTTACTGGTGCTGGAGAGACCAGTTATATCGCTCAACCCTGGCAACAGGGAGATGAGTTTATGGAATACTTTCAGGTAGCAATTAGAATATATGATGGAATTTATGTCTTCTTTATATTGCTTGGATCAATAGTTCTAATAAATACTATGATTATGATAGTACGGGAAAGAACCTCAGAGATTGGTATGATGGGCGCTTTAGGTCTTAAGAAACGTGAAATAATGCAAGTTTTTGCTATGGAAGGTGCTGCAATGGGAACCTTAGGAAGTCTGATTGGAGTTATTCCAGGAGGTATTTTAACCTATTATTTTTCTCAGGTTGGTCTTGATTATTACAGTCACTTACTTGAAGATATGGATTTAATCTTAACACCAGTTATCTATACAGTCTTTAGTCTGGAAAATTTAGTGGTAAGTTTTCTATTAGGAGCAATTATCTCCAGCCTAACAGGGTTATGGCCGGCTAGAAACGCAGCAAAGATGGAGCCTGTAGATGCCCTTCATAGAGAAATTTAATTGAGATAAGATTATTTTATAAAATTAAATTAATAGATAAGGAGATTGTTTCTTGCTCCCAGGAACAGTGCTGGATAGCACATGGGATTAAATAATAATAAATAGTTAATACTGGAATTTTAGTAGGGATGATATGTTTTTTACTGGAAATTTTCTCAGGACTGTTGTATAATAAATATGTAGATAATTTTATAATTATTTAAGATAATTCACAGGAAGCGGGGCGATTTTATGGAGGGAGACCCTAATTTAAAAGTTTATACCCTGGGAGAATTTGTAGTTAAAAAAGATAATAATATTCTAACAGATGAGACGAATTACTCCAATAAGCTCTGGGAATTATTCCAGTATTTTTTAAGTCATCCAAATAAAATTCAGCCAATGGAGACGATCATTGATGATCTCAATTTCGATCTGGAAATGCTAGATGCCAAAAATGCACTGGAAAACAGAGTTTACAGGCTTAGAAAACTGCTTTCAAAAGGAGAAGAATATAAGTCGGGGAAATATATTATTTTCAAGCATGGCGGCTATTCATTAAACTGGCAAGGTAATTATTGGTGTGATATGCTTGAATTTAAAAATAAATGTCGCAAAGGAGAAGATAAGGCGGTAAACGGTGATAAAGAAGCTGCTTTAAGCGAATATTTGCCGGCCTTAGATCTTTATAAAGGAGACTATTTAAATAATGGAACAAATAAACACTGGGTAATACCTTCAAGAATCCAATATAAACAAATCTATCTTGATTCATTAAATAGGGCTTCTCATATATTAGAAGAATTCGAGGAGTATAATAAGATTGAAACTCTTTGCCGGGAGGCTATTCAACATGAACCATTTGAAGAACGCCCCCATTATCTTTTGCTGACATCTTTAATTAAACAGGGCTATAAACGGGAAGCCAAAATCCATTATGAGTTCGTGAAATCACTATTTGCAGACCAGGTTTCAGAACCATTTCCAGAACTTTATAAGAAAATAAATGGTAATTCAGGAAAGTCCATTAGCACTAATGATCAGCTTAATGACTATAAAGCAGTTAGTAATATATATGAGATAGATAGTATTAAAGAAAAACTAAGTCTATCTGGCAAAATATCAGATAAGAAATTTATTTCTGCTGATATCTGTTGTGATTTTGCTGATTTTTTAGTTAAAAATCAGCAAAGATATAATGGTAGTCTTTATATGGCCTCTATTGCACTTGATCTTTCTCAGAGTGATATCGATGAAAATAAAAAAGATTATTATATAGATAAACTAAAAAATGCAATTTTGAAAAGTCTAAGAAGCAGTGATGTAATCTGTAAGTGGACAGATCAGCAGTTTGTAGTTTTTTTCCCATCAATTCAGGAAGATACAGTTAGAGAGATACTTGGAAGACTTAAAAATTATTATTATATACAAAGGGAAACTACTGGAACAGCTTTAAATACTAATTATAGAAAACTTTAATGATTGTTGATATTTAAATGAATATAGCAAATCAATTGGCCTCCTCTTTAGGAGGCCTTTTTCGTGTGACTGAGATATGACTGAGAAATGATTGAAATAAAAGTATCGTGTGACTGAGATATGACTAGTGGTTCTTTTTTTTATTGTATAATTAGATTAAATTAAAATGTAATATATAAGGAGGGTGTTGAGGTGAATAAACTTCCAGAAGATAAAAAGTTAGAAAAACAACCAACATATTTTCTCATAAAAATAAATTTCAGGCAGTCAGCCTCAATCCAGGGAGAAATAGAATGGTTGAATAAGGATAGAAGGCAGGTTCTTTCTTTTAGGAGCTTTTTAGAGTTAGTCACATTAATTAGCGATGCCCTTGAAACGATTGGTTATCCAGATGCAGAATATAGTTTTAGACGTTGGAGAGAAGAAGATAAAGAATTAAAATAAACTGGAGGCTATAAAATAAAGCATTATTTATTATTAATTACTATTTTGCAAACAACTCTTCTAGTCTTTAGTAATTCAACAGTGATATATTCAGTAGCATTGGAAAACAGAAAATAAATAGTTAATGGTTTAGCCAAAAAGGATATGAATAATTTAGTTATAAATATTAGCTCAATTTTATCACCAGGTTAAAAAGATATATTAAAACTGGTTAGTTCAGATAAGTTAATTCGGTGAGAGATTGATAAAACCAGGAATAATTAAAAAAGGAATAGGGATTTCGATTATGGAAATCAATATTATGAAAGAATAAAATGGATTTTAAATAGTAAAACCCCTGAAAAATAAATCAGGGGTTTTTAGGTACCATCTATATTATTAGGGGGTAATAATATACTTAGTTTTGATTGTATTCTTTTAGAGTAAAGTCAAAGTCATATGGGTTATTATTTAGATTAATAGTGCCAGTGGAGCTATAATAGTCTCCATTTTCTATAGTGTTATTACTTCTGACATCGAGCCAGGTGATAACTTCATATTCACCAGCAGGAACATCTTCAATTTTGAATTGATTGTCAGTGATTGAAACAGTGGTTTGGGCTACAGAATCAAATCGACTGCCATTTCTGGTTCCAACCATAACATTAACTTGAAGAGCTTCATTTGTTGCCCAGTAAGAATTTACCAGGCCATGGCCATATTCTTCATTAAAACCTTCATCGCTCATATCTATAGCTGTATCTCTTAATATATCTCTAACTCTGGAATGAGGTATTCTATCAGCTATCATTAATCCAGCCAGACCAGCTACCTGAGGGGCGGCCATTGAAGTACCTGATTTGTATTGTAAAGAACTGTTAGGTATTGTGCTGAGAATCTGTGACCCGGGAGCTACAACATCAATCTCAGGGCCATAACTGGAATAATGAGCCAACATTATTTCGTTGGACCTTAATTCAAGTGCACCAACTGCTATTACTTCATCATATCTGGCAGGATAACTAACGCCTCTTCTTCCTGAATTACCTGCTGCAGCGACAATGAGTACCCCTTCATTATGGGCTTTCTTTATAGCATCATGAATAGTACTATTATAATTTGAACTTCCTAAAGACATATTAATTACATCAACAGGTTTTATAGGTCTATTTTGCATTAAACCTGCTGAATATAAGATGCCTCTTGCTACATCCCAGGAAGAACCAGAACCATCATCGCCCATAACTTTAACAGGTAACATTTCTACATCCCACATAACTCCAGCAACGCCTCTTGCATTATTTCCTACAGCACCTACTATTCCAGCAACATGAGTTCCATGACTATGGTAATCCATTGCATCGTCATTATTGTTAACAGCATTATAACTTTCAGTGACATTTAGATTATCCAAGAGATCAGGATGTGTATGATCAATACCGGTATCGAGAATAGCGATTCTTACTCTACTGCTGCCAGTATTATCTCTCCAGGTCTGAGGCAATCTCATAACTGGATTGCCCCATTGTCTATCGTAATAAGTATCGTTTGGATTTCTGTAGTCTAAAATTTCTAACTGACTATTCTCAGATATTGAAAGAACTTCAGGGTCGTTACTGAAGAGATTTACTTCCTCTGAAGCTATATTCTTATCAGGCAATTTTACAAGCATAGCATTTAATTCTGGCATATAATCAATAGGCTCGTAGCCATGCTTTTTAACTTTCTCATTAGCTTCAGATTCAGATAAGCCAGCTCTAAATCTAATAATTAATTCGTTTTTTTCGTTTTTTGTTAGAATATTAGCCTGCCAAATTTCTTCATTTTCAGAACTTACTGAACTGCCTGTAACGATTGATTCTGGTAAATTATGCTGAAAATCAAAAGTACCAGTAATAGTTATATCGCCATCTCCAGGCTCCTCAGGCTCCTCTGTATCTTCGTCATCGTCGCCATTCTGGTTATCGTCATCTTCTTCATCCTCATCATCTCCGTTATCGGCTTCTTGTCCGTCTCCTATTATAGTAACAAATAACTCAGCAGGATCTCCGACATCAAAATGTATAGTGTACTTAAGAACATGACCGACTTTAGGGTTGTTGCTCATAATTTCGTCAGCAGTAATAACTAAAGAATTTGTTTCTTCATTTAAGATATAGTCGTTTTTAATATCAACGTCATAGTAGTCATCATCAATTTCTGATTCAATATAATCAACTTCACCTGCTTTATTCCAAGTAATTATTGTTTCAATATCTTTCTGGTCATCAATATTAAAATCAAATTTTGATGGATTAATCTTAGCATCTTCTTCAATTTCATTTTCCACAATATTTATAGTAAGTAATGAATCGCTGCCTTGATCAAAGCTAATAAATATTTCTACTTTATCTCCTTTTTCGTAATTAAGGAAGTATTGTTTGTCAATTATTAAAGTACTGTTTGCCTTATTAAAAGTTGTTAAATTACTATCAAGAAGATTTTTTGTATCAAAGCCATCATCACTTAAAATTCTGTATAAACCTTCGACGTTATTAGAGCCGTTCCATTCAATACTGGTATTAATATTTTCAGGATTAGCTAGATTGAATTCTCTAATATTAGGTTGTAATTTTGCACTATTTACTTGAATAATATTTATTTTAGCAGGAAGTGCGTTTTCAGTAACATCAATATTTTGAGAAAAATCTTCATAACCGGCTTTACTTATAGTTAATGTTTGGCTTCCGCTTTTTATATTATTAAATCTTGCGACTCCACTTTCATCAGTATTAGTTGTTTTACCTGCCAGGCTTACTTCAGTATCTGCAAGTTTAAAATAATTCAAATCTTCTTCAAAATTAGCTCCAGGCTCATGAACTAGAACATTAAATTCACTGACGGGAGAATTATCGACGATAGGTGAATTAGTACTTGAACATCCGGACATAACAAAAGTGACTGCCCATAATAAAACTAAAATCATATATATTTTATTTTTTTTAACCATTTTTTTAATCAGACCCTCTTTTATTATATTTTATTTTTAATAATTAATTTCTGTATATTGTATTTAATTTCTGTATTGAGGCTTCTGGGTTAGACGTAACAATCATTTAAGTAATATTTATTGTTAAACCAGCAAGTTATGTTTTAGATTCCCCCTTAAATGAATTCCTTTGAAAATAAGTTATAATAAAAAAACTACTCCGAAGAGTAGTATAAGTTAAATTCCACTCCCTCCGGTAGCTGAACCACCCAAATATAAATGGGCTTCAGGCTTTGCGAACCTGCTTTACAACAGGCGTGCCTTTTTCAAAGGAATCTATTTAGTTTTTTAAAAGTAATAATAGATGTAAACTAATTTTATTTTCTATAATTAATTGTTGCATATCGAAATTATTTCTGTTTAATGATTATTAGGTTAGACGTAACAATCATTTAAATAATATTTGTTAAACCAGCAAGTTATGTTTTAGATTCCCCCTTAAATGAATTCCTTTGAAAATAAGTTATAATAAAAAAACTACTCCGAAGAGTAGTATAAGTTAAATTCCACTCCCTCCGGTAGCTGAACCACCCAAATATAAATGGACTTCAGGCTTTGCGAACCTGCTTTACAACAGGCGTGCCTTTATCAAAGGATTCTATATTTTATTTTGTAAACTAATATTAACATAATTATTCAAGAAGAAGAATGGTTATTACTACCTATATTGTCGAAAAGTATCGAAAAAGATTGTAAGAAATGCATTAACATTACTATTAATCATAAATTATAGTATTAATAATAAAATTTATATTTATGCTTTTTGAATAAATAATAGCAAAATAAAAAAAGCGCCTCCAATGATTTGGAGACACTGCTGAAAAGTATTATAAACTAATTATATTTATTTGTAATACTCCTCTAAAACAAACTCAAAAAGATAATCATCACTTTCAATATTTACTTTACCAGTAGAGGCAAAATAATCGCCATTCTCTAATTTGCCATTATCTCTAATATCAATCCAGGCGATTACTTCATATTCACCTGAAGGAACATCTTCTATTATAAATTTAGACTGATTAAGATCAACTTTAGTTTTGCTAATTATATCATATCCATCGCCATTTTCATTTCCCAGGATAATATTAATTTTATTAGCCTGATAAACAGATTTATATGAATTTATCATACCGTAACCGTATGATTCACTATAATCATCGTTTCCAAGTTTAATTGCTGTATCCTGTAGTAATGATCTAACATCTCTAGCTCTAATACCTTCGCTTAGCATTAAGCCAGCAAGACCAGATACATGGGGTGCAGCCATCGAAGTGCCAGACATATAGCCAAACTTATCATCTACTAGAGTACTATAAATCAATGATCCAGGAGCAGTTACATCTATCTCAGGTCCATAATTGGAATAACTTGCAACCCCAGGCATATCTGAGCCATTTTCTTCAAGGGCTCCTACAGCAATAACCTCTGGGAATGCAGCAGGATAAATAACTCCTCTGGAGCCATTATTTCCAGAAGCAGCGACAATTATTATGCCTTCAGCAGCAGCTCTTTCAATAGCCCTTTCTAGAGTTTTAGGGACATGATTAGGATCACTCATACCTAAAGATAAATTTATAATATCAGCAGTCTGCCTTGGTTGATTATCTAAAAGACCGGCAGCATAAAGAATTCCCTGGGCTAGAGACCATTCAGAGCCATTTCCATCATCACCTAGTACCTTTACAGCCATTAATTCTGATTCCCACATTACTCCGGCGGTACCATTGCCATTATCTCCTTTAGCACTAATTATTCCAGCAACATGTGTACCATGATTATTATAATCCATAGCATCTGAATTATTATCAATAAAATTATAACTCGAATCTTTATCTATAAAATCAGCCAGTTCAGGGTGGTTATAATCTATGCCAGTATCAAGTACAGCAACTCTAACCCTGTCTGAACCTGTTGTCTGTCTCCAGGCCTGAGGAAGTTTAATCGCTGAAGCTGCCCATTGTCTGGAAAAATTATCATCATTAGGGATTACGTAATCCTGGGTGGTAAAAATATGGTTGGGCTGGCTTGACCTAATATCAGAAGAACTTTCAGCTGAACTCATTGCTGAAACACGAGCACCATTGTCAGGAACTTCAACCAGGATTGCATCCAGCTCTGGCATAAAATCAAGAGCTCGGTATCCCATCTCTTCGACTTTATCAATAGCTTCGCTTTTACTTAATCCACTATTTAAATGGATTATCATTTCATTTTCAGACTGACTTTCAGTATTTACATTATTTATACCTGAAGAATTACTCAATGAAGAAACAGAAGAAGTTTCAGTTGTCGTTGTTGAGCTTGAGAAATCATGGTTAATACTTATAATGCCTTCAATATAGGTGCCTTCAGGTTTATTTGTCGAATCAATTTCCTCTGAAAGAGAGGAAGAACTTGAACAGGCAGATATTATAAATATAAAACTAAACAATAAGGCTGCAAGCGCAAATAATTTAGTATTTTTTTTCAAGATTGTTCGGACCTCCTGAATAACAATCCTGAATAAAGGCAATAAAAAAACTACTCCGAAGAGTAGTATTATAAGTTAAGCTACTCCCTTCGGTAGCTGAACCACCCAATAACTATTGGGCTTCAGGCTTTGCGGACCTGCCTTACGACAGGGGTGCCTTTATCAAAGGATGTTATTAAATTTTTAAAACATATTTTTAATCTTTGGATTCATTATATCATAAAGATAAAAAAATGTGTATAATATTAAAGAATTATTATTTGTTATCCAGAGAAAATAGTCCTAATTCCTTAGGTTGATAATCAGGAAAAATTTCCACCAATCTTGTTATCAGAGCATCATACTCTATTTTTTCAATATCTTCAATTAACTCATTGACCTGATTAAACTGCTCTCTGGTTATATCTCCCTGGTCCTTAAGGTCGGCATAAGCTGAAAAGAAAGCTGTTAAAGCTTTAAGCTTGATACTTTCATCACTGGGCATTTGGGATCGCATCCTCATAAGACATATTCTCAGGATCAACAAAACGGATATGATCCTCATCGAAATGGAGGTTAACCAGTCCAGTCTGGCCAGTTCTCTGCTTGGCAATAATAATATCGGTCTTACCCTGGGTTCCTTCAAGTTCTGCCTTTTCCCTGGCAGCAGCTGAAGTATGAGCCTCTCTATAAAGGAAGATAACTCCATCAGCTATCTCTTCAATATTTCCTGAATCACGAAGATCAGAGAGCACAGGCCGTTTATCCTGTCTGCTTGTAAAGCTACGGCTGATCTGTGATATCAATACAATCGGGACCTCAAGCTCTGAGGCCATATTTCTCAGCTGGAGTACGATTTCACCGACAGCTCTGGCTGTATTCTGAGCACTATCTTCAGGTAATTTGACCATCTGGAGATAATCAATAATTACTAGCCCCAGCTCATCTAGCTGTGACTTAAACTTTCGCAATCGGGCCCGAATCTGGGCAACATTCAAACCACGCTCATCAGAGATCATCAGCGGATATTCATGCATCTTATTTAAAGCACTTGAAATCTTCTCATCCTCAGAATCACTGGTTTCTCCCTGACTGTATTTCCAGGCATTAACCATTGCTTCCTGAACGATCATCCTGTCAACGATCTCCTGGGCCTCCATCTCAAGTGAGATAATTCCAACAGGAATATCCCGGCGGAGAATATTCTGTGCAATATTAATAGCAAAAGCAGTCTTACCCATAGAAGTGGAAGCAGCAATAACATTCAGGTGGCCTTTCTTGAAACCCCCTATCATTCTATCCAAACTCATATAACCGGTCTGAACCCCGGTATCAGTTAAATTATTCCGACGGTCAATATAATATTCATAGGATTTTATTAAGGCCTCTTCCATAGAAAAGATATGTTTTTCAAGATCACTGGCCTCACTTGTCGCAGTGAAGACAATCTCCTGGGCCCGGGATTGATACTGGTCAATAGTTCTATCAGGATCATTAGCCAGCTCCTGGAGCTGGTTGGCTGCCTGACGCAGAAGTTTTTTCTGATAATCTTCCTTAATCAGGTCAATAGTTGGCTTTAATTCTTCTCTGGAGTTATAGCCAGAAGTAAGCCGTTCCATGATCTCTTCAGGATCATTAACAAGATTACCCTCTCTAAGTTTTAATAATAACTTTGTCCTGGAGATCCCGCCATCCCGTCTAAACTGTTTGAGTAACTCCTCGTAAATCAAACTTGCCTGAGGATTATTAAAATGTCTATTTTCCAGTTCATCAGCAGCTTGATCGATCTGGTCTGGATACTGAAGCAGAATCCCTAATAATTGAAATTCATGGTTGTTCTCTGGCATTAAAACTTACCTCCTTCTAATCATTCTGGTTCTTCCCATTCAAGGTTGTCCCAGCTTAAATCACATGTAAAATTATCTTCCTCGGTTTCTTCATCTATATTAATAGTTTTGTCTGCAGTATTTTTACCATTAGCTTTATCTCGATGGTACTTTTTACTTCTTTCATTGAAAAAAGCCTCAGCCTCTTCAGTATTTTGAATACCTGCATCCTTTAAAGGTTTAATATAATTCCTTTCAATATAATCAAGGGAAGGCCGGCCATCCCGTTTCTGTTTAACAGCTTTTTTAACAGCCCAGCAGGCAAGTTGCACAGAAAGCCCCTGACCACCTTTAAGCCAACTTTGTAACGTCTCAAGTTGAATAGGATTTAGTTGATGATAATTCTTAAAACCATAAATTCTGGCCAGTTCACGGGTCTCCCGGTATAGTCTATCATATTCCTGGAGCTTTTCAAAGCTAAAAATCTCCTTTTCATACCAGTCAGAAATAATAGCCCGTAAGTAATAATGAGCTCTCTCATGGGGGTTCTGTGGATGCTCCAGCCATTTATGGACCCTATTTAAGAGCTCTTCTATTAAAGCTGGAGGGAAATCATCGCACCAGCGGCTAATCTCAGCTCTAGCCTGTTTTAGAGCTTGAGAATCAGGCTGGCCAGGAAAAAACTCTAAAAGTTTCTTAACTAACTCGCTATCATCTCTAGCAGCACAGGCATTATCATCGTCTTTCTGGCTAGGCATTAGTCCTGATGGATTTAAAGAGATATAGATATTATCATCTTTATTTAAATTCCTTAAATCAAGTTTATTCTGATTATCATTTAAATTTTCAAAAATGATAATTTCCCTTTCCTGTAAATATTCTAAACCAGTAATAACCTCATTTAAAGAGCCAGGTATTAAGCAGTTTAACTCCTGTAAACTTAGCTCTTTCGCATCGACCTCAGCTCCTTTGCTGGCCAGCAATAAAAATGCAGCCAGACTGGAACCAGGAAACTGGGTTAAAAAACCCCGGTTGATCAGGTCAGTGCCAAGTGAAACTGTCCTGCTTGCCGGGGATCCTTTAAAAGAAATACCTTCCTGCCTAAACCAGAAACCACCATCCATATCAGGTTTAGCCTCCTTTATAAATAAATTAATTATGTAAAAGTAAAATTATTTCCGAAAACTTTTTAAGCTGTAATATTATCAATTCTTGATCAAACTGAAATTTCCTGCCTATAAATCGAAGTTCTTGACTGTGGCCTATTAATTTGCTACTATTATCTTGTAATCAAGCCATTTTTAAAAAGTCTAAAGTTGTTAGACAATTTAAAATATTATTTCTAAAGGGGATTTTATTATGCCACGCGGTTTAAACAAAGTTTTAGTTGGCGCCCAGTGGGGCGATGAAGGTAAAGGAAAAATAACTGATATGCTGGCCAGAGAAGCTGATGTTGTCGTTAGATATGGTGGAGGAAATAATGCCGGGCATACAGTCGTTGTAAAAGATGATAAATTTGAATTACATTTAATACCTTCTGGAATATTGCAAAAAAACACTATTTGTATGATTGGAAACGGTGTAGTTGTCGATTTAAAAGTACTTGTCGAAGAGATGGAAATGCTAGAAGATAGAGGAATTAGTCTTGAAAACTTTTATTTGAGTAAAACTGCACATTTAGTATTACCCTATCATAGAATACTGGATAACTTAGAAGAAAAAAGGAAAGCTGACGATAAAATAGGTACAACAGGCCGGGGAATTGGTCCTGCTTATACAGATAAAGTTGCCAGAAGAGGCCTGAGAGTTCTAGATATCTTCAATGAATCAAGATTTACTGAGAAACTTAAAAAAGCGCTCGAATATCATAATGCAATCCTTCATGGAGTTTATGGAGAAGATAAAATATCTGTAGATGAAATTAAAGCTGAAATCTTACCCCTTGCTGATAAATTGGCTCCATATGTTACTAATACCCCCTATCTGCTTGAAAAATACAGACAGGATCGCAAAAAGATCTTTTTTGAAGGAGCCCAGGGCAGCCTCTTAGATATAGATTTTGGTACATATCCATTTGTAACATCTTCCAACCCAGGCAGTGGAGGCGTAACCTCAGGAACCGGTTTTGGTCCTAAATATATAGATAGTGTAATTGGTGTAGCTAAAGCCTATCTCACTAGAGTCGGTGAAGGTCCATTTCCAACAGAACTTCACGGTAGTACTGGAGATCTTCTTAGAGATAAAGGTAGAGAGTTCGGTGTAACGACTGGTCGCCCCAGGAGATGTGGCTGGTTAGATCTACCTGCTCTCCGCTATGCCAGCATAGTTAATGGCTTTACCGAGTTAGTACTGACAAAATTAGATGTCTTAAGCGGTTTTGATAAACTAAAAGTCTGTACCGCCTATAAAATAAATGGCGAAAAGACCAAAAATTTCCCGGCAGACCTTTTAGATTGCGATAATGTGGAACCAGTCTATGAAACTTTACCTGGCTGGAATGTTGATATTTCAGGAATGCGGGATATAATAGAATTACCAGAAAATGCCCGCTGTTATTTAGATATTATAGAAAATGAAGTTGATCTACCGATATCATATATAAGTACAGGTCCAGAAAGACGAGAATGCATCAGAAAACCTGTCAGAAAAGGACTGTTTTTTTAGCTGATTGAAAAGGAGGCGTAATCATGAAAGTATTAGTAGTCGGGTCAGGCGGTAGAGAACATGCCCTGATCTGGAAATTACATCAGAGTGACCATGTCAATAAAATATATGCAACTCCAGGTAATAATGGTATGGAGGATCTTGCCGAGCTAATAAATATTGAGGCAGGAGATATTAATAAACTTGCAGATTTTGCCGAGGAACAGAAAATAGATTTAACTATTGTCGGTCCAGAAGAACCACTGGTTGCCGGCATAGTCAATGAATTTAAAGATCGGCATCTCAGGATATTTGGCCCTGAAAAAGAGGCTGCTATGCTTGAAGGCAGTAAAGTATTTGCCAAACGACTCCTGGAAAAGTATGATATTCCAACAGCTGAATATGAAGTCTTTACAGACCCATCAACAGCATTAAAATATTTAAAAGATGCCGAATATCCATTAGTTATCAAAGCTGAAGGTCCGGCCCAGGGCCAGGGAGCAGTAATTTGTACCGGCGAACCAGAAGCTTTTAGAACCGTTGAAAAGATAATGGAAGATAGGATTTTTGGTGATGCCGGTGAAAGAATTGTTATTGAGAATTTCTTAGAGGGTGAAGAGATTTCTGTCTTCGCCTTAACAGACGGCGAAACAGTTCTTCCATTTGCAGAAGCTGTTGATTACAAGGCAGTTTTTGATGGCGATGAAGGTCCAAATACAGCTGGAATGGGAAGTTACTCTCCGGTCCACTGGCTCGATGAAGATCTAAAAGAAGAGATCTATGAAGATATCATGTATCCAACAATCAATGCCCTGGAAGAAGAGGGAATTCATTTTCAAGGAGTGCTATATGCCGTTGTAATCATAACAGCTTCAGGTCCAAGAGTTCTGGAATTTAATGCTCGCTTTGGAGACCCTGAAACCCAGGCAATCCTGCCAAGGCTTAATAACGATCTCTTTGAATTATTAAATAAAACGATCGATGGCCGTCTGGCCGAAGTTTCAATAGATATGGCATCCTTAACCGTACTCACATTAGTACTTGCTTCAGGTGGTTATCCAATCACCCATGAAGAAGGCTTTACAATTACAGGTCTTGAAGAAGCAAGCCATATTGATGAGTTGATAATATTCCATGCCGGCACAAAAAAATCAGGCAACTCCTTTATTACAGCCGGCGGCAGAGTTCTAAACCTCACAGTAATGGAAGACGGCTTAATGGCAGCAGCCGATCTGGCTTATGACTTAGTCGATGTCGTCCAGTTCCAGGATATGCATTACCGGAGCGATATCGGCTCTGACTCATTACTGGCCGTCGATGACGACGAAATCCAGATAGAAGAAAACATATAATTAATAGCAGAAAAAACAAATTAATGTTATAATAGAGTCATAATATTGAGAGGTGATGATTATGACTGAAATAAGACCTTTAGATGATCTGAAAAATGTAGAAAAAATTTCTGAATTATGCCATCAAAGTGATGAACCTATTTATATCACTAAAGATGGTTATGGGGATCTAGTTGTAATGAGTAAAAGCAGCTATGATAAAAAATTAGCAAGACTTGAATTATATGAAAAGATTGCTAAGGGTGAAGAAGATATAGAAAAGGGTAATTTATCTAACATTGATAAAGCCTTTGAAGGTTTAATTAAATAAATGGTCGATAATATATTTGAGATAAAAATCACTGATGAAGCCAGACATGATCTAGAAAAAATTTATGATTATATAAGCTTAGAATTTAAAAATGATATTGCTGCTAAGAAGTTAATTAGGAAAATTCGTGATTCTATAATTCGACTACGAGAATTTCCATATATGTCAGAACTATTAAAAGATGAAATACTGAGAAAAAAAGGATATAGAAAAATTGTTATTGATAATTATATTGTTATCTATAAAGTTAATAAAGATGAGAGATTAGTAATAATCGTTAGAATAATATATAATAGAAGGCAATATCAAGACTTAATTTAAAAATAAAAAACCCCTAATGGTAAACAGAATAAAAGTCTGTGTTACCATAAGGGGCTTTTTTTATGGCTATTTATTTTCAAATTCAAATAACTCAGTTGAAAGATAACGTTCGCCACTATCAGGGGCCAGAGTTAAAATTTTAGGCTGACTATTCTTCTCAGAGGGCGGCCTATTATCTAAGGTTTTAGCAAGTTTCCTGGTAGCAGCAGCTGCTGCCCCTGATGAAATACCAACCAGGAGGCCTTCCTTAGCTGCCAGCTCCCTGGCCGTATTATAAGCCGCATCATTACTGACTTTAATAATCTGATCAATCAAATCTGTTTCCATAATTTCAGGAATAAAGCCAGCACCAATCCCCTGTATCTTATGGGAACCAGCCTCGCCACCAGAGAGAACAGGTGAACCCTCAGGCTCGACAGCAATTATCTTAGTTCCAGGAGCTTCCTCTCTCATTACCTGACCAACACCGGTTAGAGTTCCACCAGTACCAACGCCTAAAACTATATAATCCAGACTCTGGCCAAAATCATTGAGGAGCTCCCTGGCAGTCGTCAGGCGGTGAATCTCAGGATTAGCAGGGTTGGAAAATTGATCAGGCAAAAAATAACCTTGATTGCCATGGGCTAAATCCCTAGCAGTTTCAATAGCACCATTCATCCCGCTATCGCCAGGAGTTAAAATAAGTTCAGCTCCATAAGCTTTAAGCAATTTTCTCCGCTCAATGCTCATTGTATCAGGCATTGTTAGGATCACCCTGTAACCCCGGGCAGCGCCAATCATCGCCAGGCCGATACCGGTATTGCCGCTGGTCGGTTCAACGATTACACCACCTGGAGGAAGCTCACCAGATTCCTCAGCTCTCCGAATCATATTCCAGGCAATTCTATCCTTAACACTCTTCCCAGGATTAAACATCTCCAGTTTTATGTAAATATTAGACCCAAATTCCTGGCCAAATTTCTCAGTCCTATAATGGGGAGTATTGCCAATTAACTCAGTAATATCTCCGGCAATTTCACCCTTATGCTCAGTATTTCTTTCAGACATCATATCACCCTTTCATTAAAACAAATAAGCTACATTTTAATAATACTTAATCTTAGTGCCTCTGTCAAGTTTATCTGATAATTACTGGACTTATCATTGAATTAAGTTATAAACCCACAAGTTTTAAGGCCCTGATTACTGGTAATCGCCGGCACGATTCTGCTGGGAAAGACCATTAAAGAGCCAGGGTAAAGGCCGATAATTTCAAGATTTACAGAAAGAACCAAGCAGAGAAAGAACCAGTCTAGAACCAGGTGAAGACCAGAAGAAAGCCACCTGGAAACCACTTGAAGACACAAACAATAATGTTAATAATGCTTAAAAAGTGAATAAAGAAAATAATCTTAGTGGTGGTGCTGGTGGTGGTAGCCAGCCAGTTCTGATTTGATTATTTTTATTAAATGCCAGGCCTTTAGATAAAAGATATTACTTTGGTATAATTCCAACCCAGTATCAACCCAGTACTAACCCAGTACCAACCCAGTCCTAACATACATCTTATATACACCCAATCTACAATCAACAAAATTTATAATTTATCCACCTAAAGCTTTGCAATGAAATTTATATCCTGATATAATGGTATATACCAAATTTCATATTGATTGGAGTGATTAAATGCTTGATGACATAAAATTAACCTGCAAAAAATCAGATCCTCTCTATCGTCAACTGGAGAATGAGATCTGCCGCCGGGTCAAGGAGGGAGAGTTAAAACCAGGAGATAAACTGCCATCAGAACGGACCCTCTGCTGTCTGCTTGATATCAGCAGAATGACAGTCCACCGAGCTTTAGATAATCTGGTCCAGGCTGGTCTCTTAGAAAAAGAACAGGGCAGCGGCACCTATGTTGCCAGTGGCAGCCAGGATAAGTCGATCTCGCCTTTAGTTATTTTATCGAAACAGATGGAAGAGCTAGGCTATAAGCTTAATACAGAAATCAAAGAATGGCAGGAACAAAAAGCCAATAAAAAAATAGCAGAAAAACTTGAAATTGAAGAAGGCAGCAAAGTCTATTCCTTTATTCGGTTAAGAGAAGTTGCTGGCGAGCCGTTACTTCTGGAAAAAATAATAATTCCAGCAAAAATGGCCCCGGATTTAAATAAAAAGTTTAGTCCATCTAACTCTTTATATAACATATTAAGAGAGGAATATCAGCTAGCCCTTAAAAGAGCTGAAGCAGAGGTCAGAGCAGTCAGCTTTGATAGCAGGAATTCTTCAGATAAAAAAATAATCACAGCATTAAAGCTTGCTGATGGAGAACTGGCCTTATATTTTGACCAGCTCACTTATTTAACAGATGGTCGACCATTTGAATGGAATAGAGCTTACTATGCCCAGACCAACCAT
This sequence comes from Halonatronomonas betaini, assembly GCF_015666175.1. Taxonomy (NCBI): domain Bacteria; kingdom Bacillati; phylum Bacillota; class Clostridia; order Halanaerobiales; family Halarsenatibacteraceae; genus Halonatronomonas; species Halonatronomonas betaini. Next base: position 50,411 of record NZ_JADPIE010000007.1, read on the forward strand.
ATATTTAAGTTAAGATTTGATAGTAGTTTGAACGGCGAAATCCAATTAGGAAGGGATGATTGTTAATGAGAGTAGAAATTGTAAAAGATTACGGTAAATTAAGTAGAAAAGCAGCCAGATTTGTATCAGGCCTGATAGAAATGAATCCTCAGGCAGCATTAGGATTACCGACAGGTAGTACTCCCTTAGGTTTATATGAAGAGCTGGTCGATATTCATGAAGAATATGATCTCGATTTTTCATATGTAAAGACTTTTAACTTAGATGAATACATAGGGCTTTCCCGGGATCATACAAGAAGTTATTACAACTATCTCCAGGAAAACTTTATACAAAAAGTCAACTTAAAATCTCGAAATACTTATTTTATTGATGGAAAAGCCCCGGACAAAAAAGAAGAATGTAATAAATATGAAGAAAAAATTCTTCAGGTTGGCGGTTTAGATCTAGTTATTCTTGGAATCGGACGAAATGGCCATATAGGTTTTAATGAACCAGCAGAAGAATTAATTGCTAAAACCCATCAGGTCGAACTTGCTAAAGAGACAATTGAAGCAAATAGCAGATTTTTTGAGTCTAAAGAAGAAGTGCCCCAGGGAGCATTAACAATGGGGGTAGGAACAATTTTAAATGCCGATCAGATCCTCTTAATAGCCAATGGCAACTCAAAAGCTGCAGCTATTGAAAGACTATTTTCTGGTAAAATATCAACAAATTTTCCAGCTTCGTTACTTCATACCCATCCAGCAGTCACAGTAATGATTGACCAGGAGGCCGCCGAGAGGATATAATAGTAATATGTCATAAAAAAGAATGGGGCTGATTATTATTAAATTACTGGTTATAAACTGCAAAAATAATAGTTTATTTAAAACCTTCCTGATTTCAGGTATAATTATAAGCTGTCTTCTGTTTTTTTATTCTATCACCTTTAGTCCTAAAGCTTTAGCTCAGACAGGTGATACCATGAATATTAGAAGTGATAAACTCAATTATAATCCGGAAACAGGGGTTGTTGAACTAACAGCCAATGTTAGAGGACAATATGGAGTCTATCATTTCCTGGCAGATGAGATTATCTTAAAAATGGAAGATGGTCAGGAAGAACAATTAAGGACTCCAGAAGAAATAATGATGAGTCCAGGTGGTTTTACCGGTTGCGATTTAGACCTTCCCCATTATCTATTTAGAGCATCAACAATTGAAATCTATCCGGGTGATTATTTAATTGCCTATAATGTTGTATTCTATGAGTTTGATGGTAAATTACCACTTTTTTACTGGCCAGTCCTTTATATAAATTTAGATGATGACAGGACTAATATTGAGTTTGAATATGGTTATAGCAGTCTCAGAGGCTGGTATGGTAAGTTAACCTACAATTATAATGTCCTGGAAAGACCTGGCCAACTATATCTGGATTATTATCAGAATACAGGAAAGGCCTATGGTATCAAACAGCATTACATCCATACAGATAATAATCAGGGTTATCTATATTACTATACCCAGGATAATAATATAGGATCAGAAAGATTATTTGACTGGGAGGCAACCTTAAATCATGATTTTGAATGGCAGGATTGGGAAGCCAGCGCTTTTATAAATTATCAGCAGTATGACCATCGTGATGTAACTAATGCAGACTTTTATATAAATAATCAGACTGATGATTATGAGGCCAATTTAGCATCAGATTATGAACGATTAATCTATTATGAGGCTGAAAGAAATGACCGCCAGATAACCAATATTAATTTAGGCTATGATCGGAGTTTTGCTAGAGATCTCGATATCTATATAGATTATGACCTTGAATGGACAGATTATTTTAATAGAGAAGATTTTGATCAGCAGACAAGTGACCTTCAGCTAGGATTTAATAAAGGTTTTGACATCGGTCTAAATCTTGGCGGCGATTATCGTCGGGAGATTGATTTAAGAGTTGATGAAGAACTGACCAGAGAAGACCAGGCCGAATTGGAAGCTGACTATCGCTGGGGAGATGGCTGGAGAGCAGAATTTGAATATGAATATGGCCGGTTATTAGAGCCTGAAGAAGATTTACAGGAGCGCTGGTCAGGCTATTTTTTAGCAGGAAGAAGAGTAGGTCGCTTTGATTACAATATGGTTCTAGAAAGAGATGCACCAGGTTTTGGCGATGATGGTGTAAGTTTTTACCGCTGGCCAGAATTCAACTTAAATTATTCTCCGCCAGGCTTCTTTGATTACAGATTACAATTAGGTCGTTATTATGAAGACCAGACTGATATAGAAGGGTATCGAGCTGCAGCAGGTATCGACTTTAGCAATCGCTGGCAACCTATGGAGCGTTTTACATTAAGAAGTGACCAGGAGCTGACAGGATTAATTTATAGAGTAAGAGACGAGAAAGAAGGTTATCCCAGGGCTATAAACTATGAAAGCGAAGTAAGCCTTGAAACCAGAATATTTGAAAACTGGACATTCACCAACAGCCATAATTATATAACTTCATTTGGAGCAACACCATTTAATTTTGATGATATAGAAACAGAAGAAGTTTTCGAAAGTGAGTTAAGATATCGTAGAGATCGAATTGATTTCACCCTGGATAGCGGTTATGACCTGATTGATTTTATCTATTTGCCATTAACAGCAGCCGTAACATTAAGGCCAAATGATGACTGGCGGATTAGGATTAATACAGAATATGATTTAAATGAGATGGAATTCTCAGATGATCTTTCACTAACCAGTCGCTACCGGGGAGAACAGCTTACAGCTACAACAAGCCTGGATTATGATCTTAATGAATACCAGTTCTATAGAATCAGAAACCAGCTGGATTATGAGGTTCCAGGAGAATATGGCTGGTCTATCTCAAATAGAATCCGCTATGATTTTGATAGACCCCAGGAAGATAGATTAAGAGAAGCCAGCATAGCCCTCAGAAAGAGAATCCACTGCCGGGAGTTAAGATTTACCTATGATCACATTGATAGAGAATTCACCGTCTCCTATCACCTCGATCTTTTTGGCGGCAGAGGGCTAACAACTGGCCGGAGCCAGGAAGAAGGCTTCCTGTTTGAAATAGATTCTGATTAAATTTTAGACCAGGTTTAAAAACCGTCATATTCTTCCAGTTCAATTTTATATTCATAGTGCTTATCAGCCTGGAGACTTAATGACTCGGTGAAAAAATAGTCTCCAGGTTCTATTTTTATTTCAGTATCAGTGGAATGGTCATTATTAACATCAATTAAACCTATTAAGATATAATCACCGGGATCGATACCGTTAAAGAGATAATTGAACTTATTTTTATCCATCTCATAAAATTCTTTAAGGGGTATAGTTTTTTCAGCTGCTATTTTATCATGATTTCTATTTATCTTAATAGAACCACCTTCATCCTCTAAAATATCATCTTTTCCAAGAATAACTCTAATTTCCTGAACATTATTGAGAGCCCAGTAAGCATTAATCAGACCATAACCGGTTTCATCATCACGGTACATACTTTCGTCATTTATTTTCATGCTTGTTCTTTCTAAAATATTCTCAACATCTCCTGGCCTAACACCATTAGACAGCATTAAACCTACTAGCCCTGTCAGATGAGGTGCAGCCATTGATGTACCATCCATCTTCCCGTAATTATTATCTGGTAATGTACTATAAATATCAACACCAGGAGCTACAAAATCTAAGTCTGATCCGCGATTTGAAAATGAAGACCTTTCAGGCTCATTATTTGAATTTAAAGAGACAGAACCTACTGAGATTACCTGTTCATAAGCTGCAGGATATAATAAACTACTACCACCTCTATTACCGGATGATGCTATAATAAAAACATTTTCATTTTGGCGATCAATTTCTTTCAATGCATCTTCTGTAAGGCTTAATGGTGATGAGCCTCCAACTGATAGATTTATTATATTAACTGGATTAGGATTATTAGGTTCTTCGGTTAAACCAGTTGCATAAAGTAAACCTTTGCTTATTGTCCAGTCTGACCCTGCACCACCGTCGTCTAATACTTTTATAGGTAAAATTTCAACTGTTCCCTTCCAACTTACTCCAGCAACGCCAGTATTATTATCTGTATAAGCATTAATTGTTCCAGTAACATGAGTTCCATGGCCAATTTGGCCTTGCACATTATAATCATCATCTATATTATGATTATATTTTTTAGAATCCTCCTCATCATCTTCTACATCATCATCTTCATAAAAATGTATGCTATTTTTTGTGCTAATATGATTTAAATCTTCATGGATGATTTCATCTTTATCTTTATCATAGGGAATTCCTGAATCTAAAACAGCAATTCTAATTGGAGTATTTGAGGTGCTATTATAATAACTCCAGGCTTGAGGCAGGCGGATTAATGGATAGTGCCATTGTTCAGGGTAATATGAATCATCTGGAATATCTAAATAATTTTCAAATCCATTATAATTATAGTTACTTAATGCTCTAACCTTTTGATTAGGCTCAGCATATCTTATACCCCTAATATTTTCGGCCATGTCAATTGCTTTGTCCAGGGCTATATCAGGTATTTTAACAAGCACAGAGTTCAATTCTGGTATCTGATCTATTTTTTCAAAATTCAAATCTGCTAAAATCTCATTAATCTGTTCAATATCAATAAAATTGTCAAAACGGATTATTAATTCTTTAATATCTTCGTCTTCTTCACTAAAAGATTGACTAAATAATTTTTCAGCTGAAGCTGTTGTTGAGCTAGAGGATGAAGTACTATAAAAACTTTCATCTTCCAATTTTGAGTACGGGAAATTATGCTTAATCTCTATATTCCCCTGGACTAATGCCTTATTATCCTCTGGAGCAAGTCCAAATATCGGAGTTATTATTTTTGGGCTATCCATTAGTATGCTATTATCACTAACGGTATCTCCTTGCCACTCAAGAAATAAAAAATCATTTGGTTCAATTAAAAGATCAACAATTGTTCCACTTTCATATTTATGAATTTCTCCAGGATCAGGTTTAATGTTAGGTTTTTCATAATCTTTATAATTATTGTAATCATAAAAGTTATACTCGATCTCATTTATCCTTAATGAATACTCTGTTGTTGAACTTGATGAGCTAGAGGATCTCAAGCCTGAGCAGCCTGTTATAATTACAGGGACCAGTAATATTATTAGCAATGAAAATATAAATTTATCGGGTTTCTTTTGCATTTTAATCACATCCTAATTAAGTCTTGAATATATAAATTGAATCTTGTATATATATAATTCGATATAACTTTCTAATGACCTTTTTAATAAGGTGCATTTTATTTTTTGTGAGTGTTGAATTAATTTTATGGATAATATATAATGTTAAGTGGGTTAGGTTTTAAATTTTTAATTATTTGGAAGGAGATAATAATGCAAGAAAATAATACATATGACGAGTACGAAATCGACTTAAGAGAGTATATCATGCTCCTCTGGAATAAAAAATGGTTGATTATTGGCCTGGTCATAATTGCAATGGTAGCTGCCTGGGCAGTCAGTTCATTTATTATGGATGAAACCTATGAAACAGAGGCAACACTAAGAATGACAGATGTCTCAGGTCCTTTTAGATCTGTAGAGCAGACCAGAGAGAATTTAAGGAGTGAATCGATAGCAGGGCCAATATTATCTGAGTTTGGCTATGAACCAAGTACTTCAAGGTTCAGAAGTTTTGCCAGAAATAATATTAATTTAAACCGTATTGATGATACTAATTATATTAGATTAGAAGTTGCAGCCGGTGAAGCTGAAACTGCCTATCAGATAGCTCAAAGAATGAGCGATGCATTTATAGAAGGTTCAGATGAACAGTATGATAACTGGATGTCTCGCCGGGAGGATGAACTTGAAACTTATCGTCAGCGCCGGGAGAATTATGACCGTCAGATACAGGAGGCCGAGCAGCAGATCCAGGAGCTGGCTGAGTCAGATTTAGATGCCGCAGCCAGAAATCTAATCGATAGCAGCATCTCACAGCGGATATCCTTATATGTTCAGGAATATGACCGCCAGCAGGAAAGAATATTTGATTTAGAAGACAGGCTGGCCGATATAGAGAGAGCTGAAGTTATCAATGCCGCCTATATGCCAACAAGCCCATCAGAACCCAGGGTCAGGCTAAATATGGCAGTAGCTGCAGTCCTGGCAGGCATGATCGGAGTCTTTGGCGTTTTCTTTATCGAATTCTTAAAAGAAGACGACCAGTAATATTTCAATAAAATAATCATTAAATTCTTGCGCCGGATTTTCCGGCGTTTTTCTTTTGAGGCAATATGGTTCTATTTATTGCAGGAATTTACTAAAGTATGTAGAAGTTATTAATAGAAATTATTGTATATGCAAGCAACGATTATCATATGAAGGGGTGATGATTTAATGAAAAAGATGCAGGATGTACTGCTCTCCCGTGAGCCAGGCTCAGAGATTATGATTGGTAATACGGCAATCGTGAGAGCTATGGTTGAAGCCGGGACTAGAGTGGTCTCTGCCTATCCAGGATCACCGACTCCAGAGATAGCCTCGGCTATTGGTTCAATGCCAGTTGATGAGAGACCGTTTTATTTTGAGTTCTCAACAAATGAGAAGGTAGCAACAGAACTGGCCTTTGGAGCCTCAGTTAATGGACATTTTTCAACGGTATTCTTTAAGAGTGTCGGTCTAAATGTTGCAGCAGACAGTTTTGTTCAGCTCGGATTAATGGAATTAACCGGTGGTATGGTAATCATCATTGGCGATGACCCTGGGGCCAATTCTTCTCAGAACGAGCAGGATAACCGCCATTACTCAAAATTATCATATATTCCAGTGATGGAACCGGCGACAGCCCAGGAAGCCTATGAGATGTATTTAGAGGCTGCTGAAATTTCTAGAAGAGAGAAAATGCCTGTTATTATTAGATTAACCACCCATGTCTGTCATTCTAAAGAGAAAATTAATTTTGGCAGCTGGCAGCCAGTTGAGCCAGATAATAAACCTAGATTTTCCAGTGAGAACGGTCCTTATGTACCAATAACCAGCGAAGTCTTTCCAATGAAACGGAGGGCATTAAATAAACTGGAAAAATTCCGTGATTATGCCTGCCATTCTGATTTAAATAAAGTTATAGATAATGGCAATAAAGAGCGGGGTATAATAACGGCAGGTGTTCCTTATCTATCATTGCAGGATGTCCTGCTAGACGCTAAAGGTGAACTTCCTGATATTTTAAAACTAGGAATAGTTCAGCCCCTGGCCAGAAAAACAGTCATAGAATTTTTAAAGAGCCATGATGAAGTTAAAATCTTTGAAGAACTTGATAATGTTTTAGAACAGGAGATAAAAGCCCTGGCCTTTGATCAGGGTATAGATGTTAAAATCATCGGTAAAAAGGGCATCGATGACTGGATGAATGAATATACTCCAGATAAGGCCGAGGCTGTCTTAAGAAGGACCTGGCCTGATCTTTTACCTGAAAGAGAAACAATGGAGAGGAAGTCACCAATATCTCCAAGGCCAGCTCAAATGTGTCCTGGCTGTGGCCATCGCTCAGCTTTCCATCCAATCAAAAAAGTTCTTGATAAACACGATATAACTGTGGCCGATATCGGCTGCCATACATTAGGCTTTCTGCCTCCTTATGAGATGGGCGAAGTCCTATTATCGATGGGTCATTCGACCTCAACAGGTGCCGGTTTATCTCTATTTAATGATGAAAGAAAAGTGGTGGCCTTCCTGGGTGACTCAACAATGTTCCATGCAGGCCTCCCTGGAATAGCCAATGCAGTCTTTAATGACCATAATCTAACACTCATTTTAATGGAAAATGGAACGACTGCCATGACCGGTCATCAGGATCACCCTGCTTCAGGCCGGAATTTCAATGGTTCTACAGAGCCGATTCCAGTCCGGCAGGTTCTTGAAGGCCTGGGAGTTAAGAGTATTTATGAGATAGATACCTATGCCCAGAGCAAATTACAGCAGATGGTTGAGGATGCTGTCAATGAAGAAGGCTTTAGCGTTGTGATTGCAAAGCATCCATGTATGTTAAAAATGACAAGAGAACAGCGCCGTTCTGGAGCTTATAAGGATAAGAAAGTCCATATAAATCAGGATGAATGTGTCCATATCCATGAATGTGTTAGTGACTTTGCCTGCCCGACATTCCAGCGAGAAGAAGATGGCACGATCTGGGTCCAGACAGATCTCTGTATAGGTGACGGTTCCTGTCTCCAGACCTGTCCAACCAGTGCTATTGAATTTGCTCCAAAGAAGAATCAGTCAGAAGCTTCGAAAGAAGGTGATAGTGATGAGTAGAGTCGATAAACTTGATCTCTATCTAATCGGTGTCGGTGGCCAGGGGATTGGACTTTTAAGTGAAGTTTTAATTAGAGCCTGTGATTATGCAGGTTATACAGTTAAAGGTGTTGATACTCATGGCTTAGCTCAGCGTGGCGGTATGGTAGTTTCTAATCTCCGTCTCGGTGATTCAGCGGCTTCTCCACTTATCAGGGAGGCTAAGGCTGATATTGTATTAGGTATGGAAAGAAATGAGGCGCTCCGGGGCATGGTTAGTCATCTGAAAATTGGTGGTGAATTGATCTATTACGATACTTCCTGGCAGACATTATCTACAAGGCTCGGCAAAGAGCCAGATACTTCTGCTGAAGATATCGCTGATGCGGCTACTGAATATGACGCCGAGGTAACCAGGGTTTATCTGGAAGATTTAGAAGATGCCAGAATGCAGAATACAGTCTTACTGGCTAAAATGGCAAAGGAAGAAAAGATACCTGGTGTAAAAGTAGAGCATTATAAGGATGCCATGAAAGATTTAATGAAAGGTTCAATGTTAGAAACAAATATGGAGTTATTTGATTCGCTCCAGTAATAAAAAGTATAATATCATTCATATTTAAAAGAAGCCTGGCTTTAATCAGCCAGGTTTATTCTTTGCGGTTATATTTCAGCTTTACAAGTGAAATGCTAGTGTAAAATAAGTTTGGGGAGAAAAAGTAAAAAGCTAAAGTTTTAATAGAAGAAAGAAATTATGATATAATAAAAATAGTTAAAGATAAATCAATAAGATTAAAAGGCAGGTGAACTTCTCATGAATAAAATTATAATATCGGCTCTTATAATATTAATCATCTTTAGTTTCTCTCAATCTGTTATAAGTTCCAGCAGAGTTGAACTGGAGACAGGAGTGAACTTAGGGGAAGGAGCAGGTGAGATTGCAGATATCATAGCAGATAAACTTAATGGCCAGGCCTTTTTAATCTTATATGAAGCAATGGAGGTTTCAGAGTTTGAAAATGAAGTCGTTTCAACTATTATGTTTTTATATGAAGAAGATGATCAAATTTATTTATATAATCTCCCATTGAGAACATTTTTAGATACTGAAGATGCTCAAAAAATAGCTAGAGAAGTTAATGGTCATCTGGATACTGATTATTTAAGGATGAATCTTGGATATTTTATTGATGTAATAGATCTTTATGGAGGAATTGAAGTTGAAACAGCTGAGGGCATAAGATCTATGGATTCAGAAGCAGCAGATTCTTATCTTAAATCAGGTTTATACGACGAATATCCATTAGATCATAGAGTTCGCCAGGAAAACCTTATTAATGGCGTTATACAAAGAATGTCTAATTATGATGGTAATCCTGATTTCCTTGAAAGTCTATCAATTTTGTATAGTGGAGCCCAAAGAATTGATAGTAATTTAGGTTTTTTAGGGAAAAGCCTTTTAGGCATCAGGTTTATTAATTATGGTTTTGAAAATATAGAGTTTTATCAGCCTGCACCAGAAAATTATTAGCTTAAATAGCAATAATTTTAAATTGAGATAATTAATCCAGGTCCTCTAGGTTCAGGAGTTCTTCGAGAATTAAATTCTGATTATAATTATTTTCAGTTTGAAAATCAATTAATTGACTTTCGGCATAATAATCTCCTGGACTTAAAATGCCATTCTCAGTTACATCAATCCAGGCCATTATTTTATAATCACCAGCGGGAATATCTTCAATGAGATAATGGTTATCTCGCAATTGAAGATCAATTCCAGACTTCTTATTAAACTGGTCACCGACTCTAGTTCCGATAAAAACCTGGATTTGATTAAGATTCTGGATTGCCCAGTATGAATTGATCAGACCATAGCCGGTCTCTTCTGCGAAATAACGGCCTTCTATTTTCATGGCAGTTTTCTGGAGCCTCTCTTTAATTTCAGTAAAACTTAACCTGTCTTCCTGGGTCAACATTAGACCGATAACTCCTGTCAGATGTGCGGCAGCCATTGATGTTCCAGAAAGGTATTCGTAATTTCCGCCTGGGATAGTGCTGTATATTAAATGGCCTGGGGCTACAAAATCAAGATCAACCCCATAATTTGAAGTGTTTGTTCTAAATAATCGATTATTATTTAGACGGATTGAACCGACAGATAAAACCTCAGGATAGGCTGCAGGATACAATAAAGAGTCCTGATTATTATTGCCACTAGCTGCTACCATGATGATTCCTTTTGCAGCTGCCTGTTTAATAGTATCATGTAAATATTCTCCTACCTCATTATTAATAGTCCCTCCTAAGGAGAGATTAATAATATCAACTGGCTGAGGGTTGAACGGTTTGCCTTCAACTTCAATCCCTGCAGCATATAATATTCCTGCACCAATATTCCAGAAGCTACCTCCGCCACTTGCTGACAAAACTTTTAGCGGTAAAATTTCTACATTTTCTAAGATGCCTGCAATTCCAAGATTATTTCTCTGGGCCCCAATTATCCCTGCCACATGAGTTCCGTGCCCCTGAATGTGATCGTCATTTACATTCCGATTATTATTTACAAAATTATAAGCATAACTGGTATCAAGATTGGCTCTCAGGTCAGGATGGTTAATATCAATTCCAGTATCAAGGATTGCAACTCTAATTCTATTTGTTCTGCCAAGAGTATTCCAGGTTTGGGGCAGACGAAGTAGAGATAGATTCCACTGTCTATTATAATCAGGGTCAAAGGGAATATAAACATTGTCTGTTAAAGCAGTTGCTCTGTAGTTTGGCTCGATATATCTAATTTCTGGTATTTTGCTGGCTAAATTTATAGCCCCTGGGATAGAATAATCTGGAGCTTCAATAAGAAAGGCGTCTAAAGAAGGGTTTTCATCTATTATATTAAAATTATAATCGTTAAAGATAGCGTTAATCCTATTAACTGAAGTATCTTCTCTAAAAGCGATAATTAAATTACTAGCTTTCTGCTGATTATTATCAGATAAAGCCTGGAATGAACCGGTTGAGACTGTTGATGACATAATATACTCGGTATTATCAAGGCGGGAGGCTGGATAGTTATGCTTGATTACAAGTTCACCAGTTAAAGTATTTAAGGTAGATTCAGTAGAGTTAAAATTAATAATTGAGCAGCCTGAAGCTACTAATATAAAAATTAGCAATGTTGAGATTAATATGGCTGGTTTATAATTGGTTTTTATCATCTTAACCACCTTAATTGATTATATATAGATAATTCTCTCTTTATGAAGATAATCCTTTATATATTAACTCAGGGAAAATAAATTTATAGCCAGTCGGTTTTTAGTTTTAATTGGATATGTTATAATTGATTAAAGATTTTTGGAAAAATAGGAGGCTTGATTGTGGAAGAACTTGAAAAAAGAGAAGTTATAGCTTTATTTATTGCAAATTCATTTTTGTTTTTCTTTCAGGGAATTACTAAATACATATATGTTCCGCTGGTAACACCAATAGAAAATAGTTTTGAAGTTGGTTCAACTGAGGCAGGTTTATTGATAACTCTGGTTTATTTAGGTTATGCTCTGGCCAGATTTCCTTCAGGGATACTGGCTGATATCTTTGGCTGTCCAAAGGTTATTGCCGGAACTGGAATTTTAATGTCTGGCTCATTATTACTGGTTGGGATTTCTCCGAATTTCCTGGCGATGGCAATATTCAGCTTTATAATGGGAGCATCAACCGGGTTGTATGTAACAGCAGGATATTCTTATTCTGTAATATTAGGTCAGGATAGATTTGAAACAGTTTCAACTGCATTACTGGAAACCTTTGGCGGTATTTCAGGTCTGGTAGCTCCATTGTTTGTTGTTCTTATCTGGGAAACTCTAGGACTGCCGATATCAGCATTATTTTTTATAATGGCAGCAGGGGCTTTACTGGCTTCTCTAATCTTTATCTGGCTGGCAAAAAAGAATAATCTACTGGATGCTGAAAGCAGGCAGCAGGGTGGAGCAACAGGAAAATCAGCTTCTCTGGCTGATGTCTGGCCAAAAGTTAAAGGTACAGTAGCAATACTCAAGGAGCCAGCAATCAATCGATTTATCATCTGGTCGACCTTAGTTGGAGGCTTTGGAGCTTTTGCAATTAAAGGGTTTGAATCATTTATACCAAGTTTTCTTCATAACCTTGGAGGCTATAGTTTTAGTAATGCCAATCAATTATTTGCAATAGTTGCAATAAGTGGTTTAATTACTAAAATGGCAGTAGCCTGGGCTGCAGATAAATTTGGCAGCAAAAGGATACTATTTGTCTTTTATATCTTTAATTTTAGCTTATTCTTTTATCTGACTACAGCTCCTGGACATATTGGTGTAATAGCAACATTGATACTTTTTGGGATAACCTTTAAAAGCCATAATACCGTGATTAATTCCTATGTGCTTAAAGTTATGCCTAAAGAATACCAGGGGACAGGATTTGGGCTATTCTCGACGTTATACACAGCTATTTATAGTGCAGGAGCAGTCTTTACCGGGTTTATTGCCGACCAGACAGGTAGCCTGGTAATTGGCATGCGGGCAGCTGTAATAGGAGTGGTTATAGCTTTTGTCTGCCTGGCTTTATTTAGGGTCTTTGTAAAAATTCAAAAGCTTAAAGCTGCTGGAGGTAGACCTTAAGTTCTGGAATAAAAATTATATTGCATTTTATATTAGTAAATTTTTTTTAGTTCAAGTTCATTTTACAATTAAGTATTAATTAATAAATAAAAGTTTTATGGAGGTATATTTTATGAGCTGTAGATTATGTGGAAGTCAAGAAGTTCAGCGGATAGAACCAGATGAATATTTATATTGCTCAAATTGTGGGTTTATTATGATTGAATTAAAAGAACTGCCTGAGCCAGTGGAAGAGATTGAGCGTTATGATGAGCATGATAATAGCTTTAGCAGTCCAGGTTATGTGAAGATGTTCCATGATTTTATTGAATGGGGCCTCCGGGATATTTTAGCCGGAGTGGATACTGCCCTGGATTTTGGAGCAGGGCCAGGACCGGTTCTGGCAGAACTTTTAAGGGAACATGGCATTGATGTAAGCTTATATGACCCCTTTTATTATCATTATCCAGAAAGACTTAACAAAAAATATGATCTGATAACTTCGACTGAAGTTTTTGAGCATTTACATGATCCTGCTAAAGAGATAGAAATTTTAGTTGATGCTTTAAAGCCAGAAGCATATCTGGCAGTTATGACTCATTTTCATCCTGGGCCTGAAAAATTTGCCGGTTGGTGGTATAAATATGATGAAACACATGTTGGTTTTTATAACAGGAAAACTATGGAGTGGATTGCCAAAAATTATAAAATGGAGATAATTAAAATAGATGACTTCAAACAGGTGCTTTTTCAGAAAAAACGGTAAAAAGTATGTATTTATGAATATTTATAAACAAGTTATCCACTTTTCCTGTGGATAACTAATAAAAGTTCGCAATAATTGTGGATAACTTTTTTGTTTTGTATTTTATAAGAAGGGGGTAGTGAAAATGGTAAGCAGTCGTTATCTTGCTCAGGAACTTTTCGAAGGCTTAGGCCGAGAAGGACAGAAAAAATTAGGGGCAGGCCGGGCTCTTCTTGTTGGTTGTGGAGCTTTAGGTTCTGTTAATGCTGAAATTCTAGCCAGAGCAGGAATAGGTTTTATGAGAATTGCTGATAGTGATCAGGTTGAACTGGCAAATCTTCATCGACAGTTTCTCTTTACAGAAGAAGATGCTGATGTTTTTCAACTTAAAGTACATGCTGCCAAAGAATATCTGGCAAAAATTAATAGTGAGGTAGAGATAGAAATATATGATAGCCGGTTCAATTTAAAAAATGGAGAAGAGCTGGCTGAGGATGTTGATTTAATAATTGACTGTAGTGACAATCCTGAAGCAAGGAATCATATTGATCAAATTGCCAGAAAACTTGAAATACCCTGGATTTATGGAGGAGTCGTTGCTGCTATTGGTATGGTTAAGTTTGTTGCCGCTGATAAAGGCGAGTCGATTGGTAGCTGGTTTGATTTTGACTCTGGCTCAGAACTCTTTTCTCCCTGCCAGGATGGAATATTAAATACAACCCCGATGATGGTTGCCACTCTGCAAAGTACAGAAGCAATTAAGTTTTTAAGTGGCAACCGGGATTTAATTAGAAAAGATATAATTTACTTTGATCTCTGGAAACAGGAATTTGATAGAATAGAGGTAGCAGATTAAATATCTGGATTATTCTGGATTATTAATGATTAATTCAATAAATTGACTGACAAGTTCTGGATCAAATTGACTGCCGGCATTGGCTTTTAATTCAGCGATGGCTTCTTTTTTAGAGATAGCTTTCTGATATGGCCGGCCAGTTATCATAACATCGTAAGCATCAATAATTGAAATCATCCTGGAAAGGAGAGGGATACTTTTTTCCTTCTGGCCTTCAGGGTAGCCTGAACCATCCCACCATTCATGGTGGGATTTTATATATTCAGCAATATGGGCAAATTCTTTAGTGGCTGAAGCAATCCTGGAGCCTATCTCAGGATGTTCTTTGATATCTTCCCATTCCTCTTTATTGAGATCATCAGGTTTATTGATTATTTCTTCAGGTATATTAATCATTCCAATATCATGGAGTGAAGCGACAAGGCTTAACTCTTTGATATCTTTATCCTGAAGCTCTAGTTTATTACCAAATTCTGTTGCTAATTTAACCATTCGCTGGCTATGTTCCTTAGTTTCAGCTGTCTTAGCCTCCAGGCTATTAAGAAGATTTTTGACCAGCCGATTTTTTGCACTCCGGCCTTCAGATAATTTATTCTTATACATTCTTTCATCTGCTTTATTTAAAACATCATAGATATCCTGGCCAGGGTCTCTTTTAACAGCCATTCCTATCCCTAGAGAGACAGGAATCTTATCATTAGCTGATTCATTGCAGTTAGATTTAATTCTATTATAGATCTTACAGGCTTCATCTTCATCGGTCTGGGTTAAGAAGATAATAAACTCATCCCCTGCCCAGCGGACAACCAGATCTTCCTGGCGGACGGAACTCTGCAGGATATTGGTGGCTTTTTTAAGTAGTCGGTCACCTGATTCATGGCCATAGGAATCATTAATCATTTTAAGCCCATTAATATCAGCCATAATAATTGAAATTGGCAACTGACGCTCGGTATCTTTTCTTTTTATCTCTTCTTCTAAATACTGGCGATTATATAAACCTGTTAAATTGTCATGATAGGAGATATATTTAAGTTTCTGCTCTCTTTTTTTCTGCTCTGAGATATCAATCAGATTGCCAATAACCTTTACAACTTCGCCATTTTCAATAACTGGCTTGCCAACTGTTCGGACCCACATCCTTTCACCATCGGCATTGATAAAGGGAACTTCTAAATCATAGGGTTTACCATTTATAGCTTTTTTGAAAGCTTTATCAACCTTTTTTCTGGCTTTAGGGGGATAGCATTTTAAACTCCGCTCAATATAACCGGTTTCTCTATCTCTTTCAAAACCATGAAGGTCAAATAGAGCATCTGTCCAGTAAATTTCATCATTGATTACATCATATTCCCAGCCGCCAATTCCTGTTATCTCCTGGGTCTGTTCTAGAAGCTGTTTGGTTGATCTTAAATCTTCTTCTACTTTTTTCTGCTCAGTAATGTCAAAGAAGATGGTGATAAACTTATTATCTTCGACTGGATGGGCTGAGATCTTATACCAGCTGTCCAGGGGCTCGAAATGCCAGGTAAAGCTTGTGCTTTGATTATCTCTGACAACTTTTGCATAGGTATCGATTAATGTATCTTCTCTAGTCGCCTCTGGAAAAACTTCTGTAACTTTATGATTAATGACCTGGCTGGCATCCAGGCCAGTAATTTTCTCATAAGCTTTGTTTATATCAAGATATAGATAGTCTATGACTTTATCATTTTTTCCGTAAATTAGTTTATGGACAGCAAATCCATTTAATTCATTCTCATGTAATGTTTTATAAAGGAGTTCTTTGCTAATATTATCTGGCATTATTATTCTCCTTTCAGATAATCAATAAATTTATCTGCTGAATAATTTATAAATCTATCAGGCGAGATGCCTGATTTATTAATAATTTCAATGGCAGGTTCAAGATAGCCAATACAATCATGATAATGGGCATCACTATTTAGAGCTAAAAGCAGATTGGGATCAGCAATAGCCAGTCTGCAAAGCTCAATATCCTTTTCAAGATTGCCTCTTTCAATACTCCTGCCCTCTGAATATGAGCTGGCATTGATCTCTAAAATTACCTGATGCCTGCTGGCTGCTGCTGCAACTTCTTCAATATTAACAGGGTTAAAGTTGCTGACTGGATGGGTTATCATATCAACTTCCCCGGATTCAATTGCAGAGATGATAGCTCTGGTGCAGTCTTCCTGATATTCCCCGACATAAAGGGCATCATCGTGGATTCCAGCGGTAATAAAGTCAAGTCGATTTCTGAATCTACTGCCAAGATCCAGGCTGCCATCAGGGCCAATATTTGCTTCAACTCCAGAAATGATTTTAACACCATGAATTTCTGCTGGCAGGGCTTTTAAATTTCCAAAATGATAGCTATGGCAGCTGCCTGGCATTTCTGGTCCATGGTCAGTAATTGCTATTAGCTCATATTTTTTGTCTGCAGCAGCCCGGGCTAATTCAGTAATAGAAGAATAGGCGTGGCCACTGGCAATACTATGTATATGCAGGTCTGCTTTAAAATTTAACATATATAAAACCTCCACTTTCAGGAAACGCTCTCAATTTTAATAGAATTAATTATAACAATAATAGCTTAATATTAAAAGGTAGTAATTAGATATGCTTTATAATTATATCATATATTTGTAATTTTTCATAATATAAAGACTTTGAATATAGAGTTGCATTCTTTTAAATTATCATATATTATAAGTGGCAAATAGAGAGTGGTATAAAATTTTTAATATGATTGTGAAATATTTTATTTTAAGAGGTGATATTAATGGCTTTACAGAGAGATGAACGTCTGGGAAGAAACTTAGGATTTTTTCCGACATTTGCAATAGGTACAGGAACGATGATTGGGGCAGGTATTTTTGTTCTGCCAGGAATAGCTGCAGCTTCTGCCGGGCCGGCAGCAATCTTTTCATTTTTACTCGGTGGAATAATTTCAATGGCAACTGCTCTAAGTATGTCAGAACTGGCTACAGGTATGCCAAGAGCTGGCGGAGATTATTATTTTATCAGTAGGACAATGGGAGCAGCCTTTGGTTCTGTTGTTGGATTAGGAGCCTGGATGGCCCTGGTCTTTAAAGGATCGTTTGCCCTGGTTGGTCTGGCTGAATATCTGCATATTTTAGTTCCAATCCCAATTTTGTTGACTGCTGTTGGTGCTGGACTTCTGCTTTTATTTATTAATTTTAGGGGAGCTGAAAGTAGCGGCTCTTTACAGAATGGAATTGTAGTCGGGTTATTTATAATTTTAACGATTTTCATTGGCCGGGGAATGATTGTGCTTGACACTGAGAATTTAAGTCCTTTTATGCCATATGGCACAGCTTCTATCTTTGCAACAACAGGACTGATATTTGTATCATACTTAGGGATTTCTCAGTTATCTGCTATCTCTGAGGAGGTTAAAAATCCTTCGAAAAATTTGCCTAGAGCCTTTATAGCTTCTGTGGCTGCAGTTACTCTTTTATATGTTGGAGTTATGCTGGTAATCAATGGGCTTTTTCCATTGGAGGAGGTTGTTGAATTCGATACACCTCTGGTAGCAGCAGCTCAATTTATGGCTGGAGGAACTGGTAGATTATTAATAATATTAGCTGGATTTTTCGCCACTGTTTCAACTGCTAATGCGGCAATTATGTCATCATCAAGATTCCCCTTTGCTATGGGCCGGGATAATCTTCTTCCTGAATGGATTATTGATGTCCATGATGAATATGAGACACCTTACAGAGCAATTGTAATTACCGGGCTGGCAATGATTCTTTTGCTTTTATTATTTGAAGTTGAAGAACTGGCAAAGATGGCCAGTACTTTTAATGTTATGATATTTATGTTTTTGAATATCTCCGTAATTGTATTGAGGAAGAAGAATCAGGAATGGTTTAAACCAACTTTTAAATCGCCACTATTTCCACTGCCTCAGTTGATCGGTATAGGTGGAGGTTTAATGTTGATTCCACAGTTTGATGCGCTCTCATTGGTATTTGCTGGTGCAGTTATATTAGTCGGGCTGGTCTGGTATAAAATTTATGGCGCCGGTAAAGCTACACCAGAATATACAATTTTAGATATATTAGAAGATCGACCTGTTCCATCGATTGCAGATGCCAGAAAGAAAAAAGTGCTTGTACCTGTTTCTGATCCTGAGACGGAAAAAGACCTGTTAAGATTTGCTGATACTATGAGTGACGAGACTGTAGGTCTTAATGTCATAAAAGTACCTGATCAGATGGGGCTCAGGGATGCAAGAGATGCAGAATTAAGTGAATTAGACCAGGATTATCAGGATAGAGACGAGATTTTTTGTGAGCATGCTGCTACAGTTGAGCATTCTGAGAGGTGTTTAACAGTTTATGATCATAGTGTTTCTGCAGCAATTTTAGAACAGACTGAACTGGAAAATCCTGATATGATCATTATGGGCTGGCAGAGAGAAGACCGGTTGCGCTCAGTGATTGGAGGCATTACCCGCCAGGTATTAAGAGAGGCCAAGACAAATATTGGAGTATTAAAAGGACATTATCCGGAAGAGTTAAATAAAATAACTGTTGCCTATGACGGCAGGGAAAATTCAGTTTATGGTCTCTACCTTGCCAGAAGGCTGGCAGAAAAAACCGGGGCTGAAATTGATATTCTCCATGTTGTAAGTCCTGATACTCCAGAGGTTGAAATAAATAGGATTAGACAGGAGCTGGATAAGGTTGTTAATAAGCCAGGCGAGGTTTCATCAGAGATTGACCTGGAAAAATTAGAAGGAAAAGTAAGTTATAGAATAGAAAAGAGATTTTCTGTCACTGATACAGTTATAGAAAATGCTGAAAAAGCCGATCTGACAATAGTTGGAGATTCAATTAGAAGATTTAAGTTTAGTATTCTTGGAGGCAGGTCAAATAGAATAGCAACCCATGCTAAAGGAGATCTTCTAATTGTTAAAAGATACAAGCCCTTTTCCCGGCAGACTATTCTGGCCAGTTTCAAAAAAATGCTTAGGAAAAAGGAGAAATTGAAGTCTTAAATTAAATCTTAAATTAAATAATAAATCTTTCAGGATTAAATAAAAACTGTCTCCAGGCAGGAATCTTAATTTTCATATAGAACTCTTAAGTTGTGAAAGGAAAAATATGAAAAGATACTGGAGGCAGTTTTCATGAATATTGAAGAAAAAAATCAACTGGAACTTGATGAGATAGAAGATTCAAAAAGTGAATATAAATTAATGCTAATGCAGCTTACCAAGGAAGAGCTGACTGAGACCAGGAAAGCCTGGGGCTTTTCAGGTTTAAGCCAGTTAAATAAAGAGGAATTAGTTGATGAACTAGTTGAGTTAATCCCTGAGGCACTGGATTCCTGGATTTATCAGCTTGATTACGATGTGTATTTACCGTTAAAAACCCTTGCCAATTATGATGATGGATTTTACTTATTAGACCAGTCTAAAACAGGGATGGCCTTAACTACTGCATTGCATGATTTTGGACTGGTCTGTGCATTTTGGAAAGGCGATGATATTGAAGTCTATATGCCACATTTAATTTCCAGTAAGGTTAGAGAAGTTTTTAGAAATGATCCTGAAATTGAAAATAAGATAAAATTTAATACTGATATAAATAAAATTTCTTTAGGAATTTTAATTTATTATGGGATTGTTGAAATTGATGATATTATTTCTAAGATTAATCAACTGGATAATTATAATATTAGCAAAGATAAGTATATGAAGGTGTTGAATGCATATACAAAAACAATTGGAATGATTGTGTTTCATGAGGATAAATTACGTTTAAATATGGTGGAGTCGCCAGAATTAATAATTGAAGAGCGCTTAAAAAGACCTGACATATCTACCTATCAGGTTGATTTTGATGAAATAAAGTATGCCTATGAGAATTTATATCCTAAACCAGATGAAAAGGTTCAGGAGTTTATGGATTTCCTTTGTGATCAGGTCGACTTAAAGGGTAAGGATTTTCAGACTGTTATGGTGATAATATATTTTGAACTTAATAATATGACTGATATTGATGTTGTTAGAAGTAATATCTCTGACTTTGTTGGCCTAAATAGAACAGGCAAAACTTATAAAGAATATAAGAAGTTATTTAAGGAGATGGCCTGGAATTTGCATTACTGGACTTTAAAAGCAAGAACTCCTGCAGATTTGCAGTCTCTGGCTCCAGGAAAAGAAATTGAAAAAGATAAAGTTGTCAGTCTGGCTGCTTATAAATTCAAAAAAGAAATATGATACTAAAGTACTATATAAAGCCCCTGCTCTGCTATTTATAGGCAGGGCTTTTTCTTTATATTTAAGGATATTTGAGGTAATTGTTAATTAGGACTGGATTTTTAGAGGATTTTACCTTATAATCAAGAATAGTTATAATGTATAAGTAGGTCTAAAAATAAGAGGTTGGTTTATGTTAATAGAGTATTTCTCACCAGAAAGGAGTTTTAAAAGGTGGATAAATTTTACATAGAGGGCAGAAATAAATTAAAAGGTGAAATTCAGGTTAGCGGTGCAAAGAATGCAGCCTTACCGATAATTTCAGCTGCATTGCTTGCAGAAAGTAAAAGTACATTGCTGGATATCCCTGATTTAAGGGATGTTAGGAATCTTGCTGCTATTTTAGAGAAGATGGGGGCTAAGGTTGATTTTACTGATAATAAGATGGAGATTGATCCGTCATCAGTAAATAATCATGCAACTGACCCAGAACTGGCCAGAAAATTAAGGGCATCATATTATTTATTAGGTGTAATGCTGGCTAAAAAAGGCAGGGCCAGAACAAGCCTGCCAGGAGGTTGCAATATTGGCAATCGTCCAATTGACCTGCATCTTAAAGGCTTTAAAGCATTAGGGGCAGAAGTCAATATAGAGCATGGCCATGTTGAAGTAGAGGCTGAAAACTTAAGAGGTGGCCAGATCTATCTCGATTATCCAAGTGTCGGTGCCACTGTCAATATAATGCTGGCAGCATCTATGGCTGATGGCAAAACTATTATCGAAAATGCAGCTAGAGAGCCAGAAATTATTGACCTGGCAAACTATCTGACCGTTATGGGTGCAAATATAAAGGGTGCCGGTACAGATATTATAAAAATAGAAGGTGTTGATAAGCTTAAAGGTCAGGAACATAGAATTATTCCTGATAGAATTGAGGCTGGAACATTTATTATTGCCGGTGCGATGGCCGGTGAAGATGTATATGTAAAAAATGTTCTGGTAGAACATATCAAGCCTTTACTTGCTAAATTAACAGAAATGGGAGTTGAGCTTGAAGAAGATATTTCTGGCGTAAGAATTTCAGCAGCTGATGAATTGAAGTCTGTTGATATTAAAACATTGCCATATCCAGGCTTTCCAACTGATCTTCAGGCCCAGATGATGGTTATGCTAACCCAGGCCGATGAGCCAGGTGTTGTTACAGAGACTGTCTGGGAAGATAGATTTGCCCACATTGATGAACTTGCAAGGATGGGGGCAAAGATAAAACTGGATGGCCATACTGCTTTAGTTCATCCTTCTGAACTTCAGGGTGCAGAAGTTGAGGCGACTGATTTAAGGGCTGGTGCAGCTTTAATTATTGCCGGCCTGGCTGCTGAAGGTTTAACTGTTGTTAATGAGATTAGCCATGTTGAGCGAGGTTATGAAAATATTGTAGATAAATTACAGGGTATTGGAGCAGTAATTCAAAGAGAGCCAGTAAGCAAAGTTACAACTGCTTAAGTTATACAAATAGGAGGACTATAAAATAATATGTTTAATTTTTCGCAAAAAATAGGGATTGATTTAGGAACTGCAAATGTATTGGTCTATCAAAAGGGAAAAGGTGTTGTTTTACAGGAACCATCTGTTGTTGCCGTTAATAAAGATAATAATAAACCGCTGGCTGTTGGAACAGAGGCCAGGAGGATGCTAGGAAGAACACCAGGTAATATTGTTGCTATTAGACCTCTTAAAGATGGTGTTATTGCAGATTTTGAAGTTACAGAGATGATGCTTAAGCATTTTATTGAGAAGACAGTTAGTAAAAGGCCGATATTTAAACCAGAAGTTATGGTCTGTATTCCAGTTGGCATTACTGAAGTTGAAAGAAGAGCTGTCGAAGAAGCCTGTAACCAGGTTGGCGCCAGAAAAACATATTTAATTGAAGAGGCTCTGGCTGCCGCCATTGGAGCTGGTATGCCTGTGGCTGAACCGACTGGAAGTATGATTATTGACATCGGTGGAGGAACTTCAGAGATAGCTGTTATTTCTCTCGGTGGAATCGTTGTTAGTGAATCTCTCCGCATGGGAGGAGACCAGTTAGACGGTGATATCTGCCGCTTTGTTAGAGAGAAATATAATATGGTAATCGGTGAAAAGACTGCTGAAGAAATTAAATTTCAAATTGGTTCTGCCATGGTTTTAGAGGATAAAACTATGGATATTAGAGGCCGGGATTTAATGTCAGGCCTGCCAAGAAATATTGAAATTTCAGCTTCTGAAATTGAAGGCGCATTAAGTGAAAGTGTTGCTACAATTATTGAAGCTGTAAGGAGTGTCCTTGAACAGACACCACCAGAATTAGCTTCAGATATTATGGATACAGGGGTAATTATGACCGGTGGTGGTTCTTTACTTGGTAATTTTGATAAATTAATTAGTAAGGAGACAGAAATCCCTGTATTTTTAGCTGATGATCCTTTAACCTGTGTTGCTAAAGGGACAGGCCAGGCAATAGAAGAAATTGATCAGTTAAAGGATGTATTATTTAATAAGAAGAAGGCTTATAAATAAATCGGCAAATTAAGCTGAGAAAGGTTGGATATCCTTGTTCAAGAAAAGAGTTCTGCTTCCATTAATTGTCCTGCTCATGTTCTTTCTTATCTCCCTGCCGGTAGCTTCTGCTACCATGCCATTTAATGATCTGGCTCCAGGGGAAAGAGGGTATGGGCGGACAGTTTTTAGGGGCACGGAAATAGAGGAATTTGAATTTGAAATAATTGACCTTATGAGAAATTATGAACCAGGCAGAAACTTTATTTTAGTAAAACTTGAAGGTGAAAAGATTGAAGAGACTAATGGCGTTGCTTCCGGTATGAGCGGAAGCCCTCTTTATATTGATGATAAAATAATCGGGGCAATTGCTTATGGCTGGTTTCAGGGCGAGAACAGATATGTTTTAGCAACCCCTATTGAGGAAATGCTTGATATTTTAGAGTCTGGAGAAGAATATGAGTTTGGAGATATGGAAGAGCTTCCTGAACTTAAAACTCCAATTATGATCAGTGGTCTGTCAGGTAGAAGTTTAGAGCGTCTGGAGTCTGACTTAGATAGTTATATGTCTGCAGATTTTAAGGTGATACCTGGAGGAGATGAAACTGATCCAGAGGATGATTATTATCCAGATTTACAACCAGGCAGTTCTGTTGCAGTTCAGATGGCTAGAGGAGATATCAATTTAGCTTCAATCGGTACATTAACTTACCGGAATGAGTCTGAGATCCTTGCATTTGGGCACCCCTTCACCAATAGAGGTGAGGTTAATTTTTTCTTATCCCAGGCCAGAATCAGTCAGATTATTCCTGGAGAACAGCCTTTTAAATTAGGATCACCAGTTAGAAGGCCACTGGGCATGATCCGCCAGGATAGAGGAGCTGGCATTGGTGGGGAACTGGATGTTTTTCCGGAGGTAGTACCATTTAGCGTTGATGTTAATGATCTTGATAGAGGCAGAGAGAGTAATATAGCTGTCCAGATTATAAATGATGAGCAGCTTTTAACTTCTTTAGTGCCAACAATTGCTCTGCAATCAGTGGATACAGGCCTGGATAGAATTGGCTCAGGATTGGCTAAAACTAGAATTGAAATAATGGGTAATAACATACCAGGACTTTCAATAGAAAGAGAAAATATATTTTATAGTAGAGATGATATTGCCAGTAGAAGCCTTGTTGAATTACAGGAGTTGATAAGGCTTATTAATCAGAACTCATTTGTAGATGTTAACTTAATAGATATTAACTTTTCTGTTGATGTCGAGGATTCTATAGAGGTAGCCCTTATAGAAAAACTGGAGATACAGAATGAAGATGAGATATATCCTGGAGATGATCTGGATATTAAGATTGCTTTAAGGCCATACAGGCAGGATTCCTTTGATTTTGAATTCACTGTCTCGCTGCCTGATGATATGGAACCAGGGCCAACAAGTATGTCAGTTATAAGTGGTGATAGTTTTGGTTATTATGGCTTTGGGAGTAATGATTTTGATTTTTATGAAGAAGAAAGTTTGAGTACAACAGCTGCTGGATTTACCAGTTTTGAAGAACAGATTGAGGCTTTTCTTGATAGGCCTCAAAATAATGATCTTGTTCTTGAAATATATCCTGGTTTTCCGGCTGCGCCTGGCTTTGAAGAAGAGGAAGAACCAGAACCAGATATGGAAGAACCAGAGACAGAAGATGAAAATGATGAACGGCCTGGTCCTGAAAACCAGGAAACACCTGAAGAGGTTCCAGTGGATGAGATTGAAGAAGATCCATTAAGGGAAGTTATTGAAACTGATTATGTTTTAGAGGGCAATCTATATCTTGATTTTATGATTGAAGACCCGGACCAGGAAAGTGATGAGGAATATAGAGATTATGATGGTTATGAATCATTTAGAAATTCAAATAGAGCAACATCTGCTGATACTGATTCGTTTAACCCGGGGCGAAATTAAAAAAGGCTGCAAATGTTTTTCTAGCCTGGGGCAGCCCCTCGGCGCCCTGTCCAGGTTAATATTATGTTAAGGGGGGCTATAAATTGAGCTGGAAAAAAATATTTTTAATTATACTTGTGCTCTTTATCTTAATGGCCGTCCCCTACCATCTGTATCAGACAGGGCAGTTTGCAGAATGGCAGCTTGTTACTTTATTAAGGATTGAAGCTGCCTTAAATGTTGATATCAGTTATGAAGAAGCAACAGTTTTTCCGATAAATAGAATAGCTTTTAAAAACCTATCTGTTAAAGATAGAGATAATCAATTTGAGTTTGAACTTGAAGAGATGGAGCTATATTATGATTTAAGAAGTTTCCTTGCTAACTTTTTTCAGGAAGATTTAAGATTTGATCTGGCAGCTTCTCTGGCAAATAGTGTAAGTAAGGCCAGGTTAGTTGAACCGGTTATTGACTTAAGTATGCCTGAACAGGATTTTTTAAAATTTGATGAAGTCGAACTTGATGAGCCAACTATATTTGATCCTGATGATATCTGGGAGGCTTTACCGGTTATACCTGCTGGAACAGGAATTGTAATTGAAGGTGGCTCAATTAATTATGATGAGGGTGGACCTTCAATAAATATTAAACCTGAATTATTCGAGCTTATTTTTGTCGATGAAAGACAGGTGCAAACTAACTTTTCAGGAGAATTTGATCTTTATAATTTCGAGATAGAAAAAATAATTTATGAAGATGAGGAATGGGAAGAACTTTTACTTCCTGAATTAACACTTTCAGGAGATTTAGCAGCCAGGCTTAATGGTAGCTCGTGGAACTTAAATAGCAATTTTATGATTCCAGCAGCAGGTCAGTTTAATAGATGGGCTGACAGGATAGGAGGAAGCTTTGGTTTAAGTGAGCTTGAACTCTATGGAAGCCAGACGGTTAATCTTTCAATGACAGGTGATGGTAATGGGCTAATTGATTTACTTGTTCAGGGCGAGACAGATCTTAGCAGGATAAACTTTAAATATGAAGAAATGGCTGAACCTCTTGATATTCAGAGACTAAGGCAGAATTTTAGTTTTAGTCTTGCAGAAAATCAATTGTTAATTCCTGAACTTGAGTTCAGTCTATTTGAAGATGAAGAAATTAGAGTAAGTGGCCAGGCGGATTTAACTGATATTGGCCCAGAGGTTTATCTGGATCTTGAAACAGGTACTGAAGATTTATATAAATATTTAAATATTTTAGCTGATAATAATCATCAGTTTAATGAACTCAAAGAACAATTAGATACATTCCTGGCTGGAGCTATACCAGTTGATATCAAACTATCTGGTGGATACCGTGAAGAAGATCTCTGGTTAGAAGGAGATGTTGATATATCTGAGTTTCAACTGGTTGATTCTGAAATAAATTATGACGGTTCAATGCAATTTGCCTGGCAGGATAATGAGTTACAGCTAAGCAGCTTGAATATTGCAGATAAAATTATTGGAAATGGTTACTTTATTCCAGAAACTGAAGAGTATAGCTTTGATCTGGAACTCAACCAGCTTAGATATGCTACAATAAAAAACTTTATCGAGCAGGATTTAGATTTTATAGCTGAAGATGAAATTTCAGGGGAATTATTTGCTGCCGGTAAAGGCTTTGATTTAGGTGATCTTGTTCTATCAGGTCAGTTGCTGGCTGAAGAAATAAATATCTATGATCTTGCTATTGATAGACCTCTAGTGAATTTCTGGTTAAAGGATAATTATCTTGAAGTTGGTCCGGTTAGAGGAGAAAGTTCTGCCGGTAAATTTGATTTTGCTGGAGGAATTAATTTAGAAACAGAAGAAATAGATCTGGAATTGATTTTAGATGATTTAGTTTTAGGTGAGATCTCTGGACTTGCTGGAATAGAGCAGGGGATTCAGGGTGACTCCAGGGTATCAGGGAGTATTGCTGGCAGCCTTTCTGAGCCAGTATTTGATCTTGAACTCTGGCTGTCAGAAGCAGAATTTTTTGGTGTGGAAGTCTCTGATGGTCATGGTCACCTTAATTATAGCCCTGGAGAAGAATTGTTATATGTTGAGAATCTTGATTTCACAAGCCGGACAACTGATATAATTGCAGATGGCCAGCTTGATTTTTCTCCGATCTTTAATGGGGATGAAAACCTGCCATTAATTGATGCCCGGCTTGATATAAATGAATTGACCTATGAATATATCAATGAAATCTTTGGGATTTCTCTGCCATTAATAGGAGATGTAAGTGGTTATGTTGAGTTAGATGGCAGATTAAATGCACCAACAGTC
Organism: Halonatronomonas betaini; assembly: GCF_015666175.1. NCBI lineage: Bacteria > Bacillati > Bacillota > Clostridia > Halanaerobiales > Halarsenatibacteraceae > Halonatronomonas > Halonatronomonas betaini. The sequence continues at coordinate 77,952 of NZ_JADPIE010000007.1, forward strand.
AATGCATCAGCAAGATCAAGGAGTACTTCCCTGCCTATTGGCGATGAATACTTTGAATTTGAAAATAGCAGATCAGATTTTTACTGGTCTGAAGGAGAGCCATTTCAGGTTATTGATTTAAGAATGGAGAAAGAAGAAGCAGTATTTGTGATAGATTATGGAGAATTTAGTGATAATTTTTATGTAGATTATGCCTTTAATGACTATCGTTTATCCAGACTTGATAGTTCTGAATTTGATAACTTCAGAGGCCGGCTTTCGGCTTCAGGTGAAGCCGGAGGAAGTTACGATAATCCCTGGGGTTATGCAGATCTTGAAGTTGTAGATCTGATCTATGATGGATATGATTTAGGTCGTTTAACAGGCCAGTTAGAACTTGAAGAAGGAGATTTATTGACTGAAGGAATCAGCTGGGAACCAGGTTCAGGGGACTTTATAATTACTGGAAAAGTTGATAATATATTAAATGAGGCTGAACTTGATCTCCAGGTCGCCTTTGATGATGTTGATCTGCCCTATTATATCGAATCCTTTGGATTAGATGTTCCTCCTCTTGAATATTATTTTAGTGGAGAGTTAGAGGTGACCGGGGATATTGATGACTGGCTAATTGCAGTTGATGTTGATGCAGATAGTGATGTTTCTGATTTAGGCCGTTTAAACTTGCTTGGTTGGATAGGAGAAGAATATGATCTTTCACTGGTTGGAATAGATTTAGGCTTTGACTGGCTCTGTGGTTATCTAGGCCCAGATGTTGATATAGATGGTGACCTGGAGTTGATTGGAACTGTTTATGGTCCACTGGATGGGCCTGAGGTTGATTTAGAAACTACAATTAGAGGTTTTCAAATTAATCAGTATAGTTTAAGCCAGATCTCAGGCCGGGTATCTGGAGATGTCCAGAATAGCCTAACTGTCGAACAGGAATTAATAGCTGCAACAGGAGAAGATATCAGGCTAGATGGAGTTGTTAATATACCGGCGCCTGAAGAGAGCAACTTCCAATTAAGGGCAAGGGACTTTCCTCTTAATCCAGTTGCTGGTTTCTTTCCAGAGGTTGATCTTGTTGATGGCCGTCTTGATGGAGAGGTTGATTTTAGAGGAAGTTTAGAGAATCCTGATCTTGATGGCCAATTATATTTAAGTCTTGATGAATTGAATTTTGGTCAAACAGAAAACCTTTCTCTGGATGGATATCTGGATTTTATCGGTGACCGGATTGAGTTATCTGATATGACTGGTAATTACGACGGAGGAAGTTTTGAGTTAACTGGCCTGATGAATATTATCGATCAAGCTAATTTCTGGGATTTAGAGTTAATTGGCGATTCTATTCCAATCGAATATGCAGGTAGTTCAGCTGTAATTAATGGTGGCCTGACATTTTCAGGGCCATTATACGAACCAGTAATTGGTGGAGAGATAACAGTTAACGATTTAATGGCTGTTGTTCCTGAAGATTTTGAACCTGACGATGATGTTGATGATGAGTTTGATCCCTTTGAAGAGGCAAGATTTCAACCAGAAATTGATTTAAGAGTAAGAATTGGGAATAATAATATGTTTAGTCATGAAAATGCTGAGATACCTATTCAGCGTGGAGATTTAAGGCTTCTCTACCAGGATGAATTTCAAATAGATGGCCAGATTTCTTCAAATCAGGGAACAATATTCTTTTATAATAACCGATTTAATCTTGATTCAGCCAGGCTTAATTTCAGAAGGCGCCAGGGTATAATACCTACTGTAACAGTTAGAGCTTCAACAAGAGCAGAGGGTAATGATATTTTTGTAAGATTAGATGGACTGGCCACTGATTTAAATTTAAGCTTTGCCTCTGATCCAGAGATGGAAGAAGAAGAGATCCTGGCATTGCTGGCCAGAAGAGGCGGAATCGGAGGAGCCCTTGTCGGTGAAGATTTAAATGTTTTTCAGATAGTCCAGCAGGAATTTTTTCGCTTTTTAAGTGATACCTTTCAGCTAGAAATTGTTGGTAATATTCAAAGAGAGATTAGACGAGCTTTTGAGCTTGATCGATTTGAAATTGTAACCCATGAATTAGGCTGGGATCAGGAAGTTTCACTTCATATAGGAAAAGATCTAACTGATAGATTATATATTGAGGGTTCAAGTAGAATACGTACTGATGAACAGGATACTGAAATTTCATTTAAATATGATATAACAGATAGAACAGTTCTTGATGGAACTATTTATGGACCAGGTGAATTTTCACTATCAATTGAAACGATGATTGAATTCTAGGAGGCTAAAGGAGGATTAAGTTGATGAAGAAGTATGGTTTAGGAATTTTGATTTTGACATTGGTTTTTACAATGGCGTTTAATGTTGAAGAGGTACGTGCAGAAGATATTTTAGCTGATATAGTAATTGAAGGTAACGAGAATATCTCTGAAGAGAGGATTATGGAATTTATTCAGAGTGAGATTGGTGAAGAATATGATCGGACACAACTGAGAGAAGATATGGAAGCTGTTTATGATTTAGGTTATTTTGAAGATATTAATGTTAACTTTCAGAGTACAGCAGATGGCCTGGTAGCTATCTTTCAGGTTCAGGAATTTCCGGTATTAACAGAAATAAATATAACCGGCCTTGATGAGATTTATGATAGAGAAGATGTACTGGAAGAATTAGGTATTGCTGAAGGTGAGATATTAAATGTTGAAAGATTGAACTCAGGCATATCTGAACTCCGATTCCGCTTTCAGGAGGATGGCTATGCTCTGGCAAGGTTTGATGATGTTGATATAAGTCCAGAAGGTGTACTTGATATTCAGATTAACATAGGTTATTTAAATGAAATAAGACTTGAAGGTAATGAGAAGACCAGGGATTATGTAATTTTAAGAGAATTTGATATTGAACCTGGTGATCCTGTTAATTTCAACAGGATTCAGGAAGGTTATCAGAATCTATTCATGCTTGAGTTTTTCGAGGACATTTATCCTGATCTAGTAATGGTAGATGAAGAAAATAACCGTGCAGATTTAGTGCTGGAAATGGAAGAGGGGAATACTGGAAGCTTAAATCTCGGTGGAGGTTATCGCCAGGATGCAGCCGGTGACGGTAGCTGGTTTGCCTTTGCTGATATCCAGGAAGAAAACCTCTTTGGCCGGGGACAGACTTTATCCTTTAATGTCCAGTTAGGTGATGAGCGTGAATATAACTTAGGATTTAGAGAGCCCCATGTCGATGGCACAGACCTTTCCTTTGGCTTTAATGTTTATGATCAGTATAGATCCCTTGATGCTGAAAGAAAAAGAATTAGAGGTTTTACAACAACCTTTGGCCATCCGATTACCGAAACCTGGGATGGCGAGTTCCGATTTAAAAATGACAGGAATTTAACTGATGAAGAGACAAGTAGAAGCATTACACTGAGTGGCGAAAGAGATACCAGAGATAATCCAATTTTCCCACAGAGTGGTGGTATAGATAGACTCTCAGCAGAATTTGCCGGTTATGTAATCGGTGGAGATAGCGAGTTTATTAAATATGGCACTGATAATCGTCGCTATTATGAAGGTTTTAGAGATGATCATGCAGTTGCCTTAAGACTTGATACAGGCTTTAGTAATGCTGAGCTTCCGTCTCATGAGCGTTATAGAATAGGTGGCCCGGATACATTACGGGGTTATAGAAGTAGATCTGGAGATAATAAAGCATTATTTAATCTGGAATATCGGATGCAGGTGATAGATAATGTCCAGGGTGTTCTTTTCGGTGATGCCGGTAGAGTCTGGGATCATGGCGAAAGTCTTAAATTCTCCGGTACTGATCATTCAACTGGACTTGGAGTAAGGTTAAATACTCCGTTAGGACAGCTAAGACTTGATTATGCCTGGGATAAAGACTGGTCAGGTACACCTCATTTAAGTTTTGGCCAGACATTCTAGAATAGGCTGGAATTTATAGCCGAAAGATAGTATAATAAAATATAGGGTTCAATAAGTTTTAAATACACAAGGAGGAGTTTTTTTAATGAACAGGTTAAGCAAAGTTATGATGGTATCAGTATTAGTACTGGCAGTGGGTTTCTTTATGGCAACTCCAGCAGCTGCAGAGGGTGAGATTGCTTTTGTAAATTTACAAGAAGTTTTTGAAGCCCATCCAGATAAAGCTGAAGCTGAGGCTCAGTTAAATTTAGAGGCCCAGGAAATGCAGGCTGAATTAGAGGCTGAAGTTGACGAATTAAGCCAGGAAGAACAGCAACAGCTTTTAGAGCAATATCAGCAGGAATTAACTCAGCGGGAGCAGGAGTTGATTCAGGAAGTTCTAGCAGATATTGAAGGATTATTAAACCAACTGGCCGAAGAGAAAGGGGTTTCAGTAGTTCTTGATGGTCAGAATGTTTTATACGGTGGCTACGACCTTACCCCAGAATTAATTGAGATGATTGAGTAATTAAAATCTCAAGGCCCGGGCCGGCAGTGCTGTCGGGTTCCGGGCTGTTTTTTGTTTATAATAATCTTCCTGATGATAAGGAGATTTTATTATGGGAGATAAAAAGCTTAAAAATGATAAGAAGAAAAAAATAAATATAAAGGATAATCTAGTCCTGAAATATATATTATTTTTTGCTGCTCTGGCATTTGTTTTTGCAGGTGGGGCTGTAATATTTAATTATGTACAGATGACAGCCTTTCAGCCTGAACGAGCAGCTTTTCAGCTTGATGTTTCTGGAGCAGAGAGATCTGTTCATGAAAATTACAGAAATTTAGTTGAGGGCAGTAGAGCTGAATCTGAATTAAGTCTGGCTAATGTTCAGGATAACCTGATACTCAGTCAGTCAAACCAACTTTTTTTCCTTGAAGAGAGGAAAAAATTGCTGGCTGACCAGTATTATTTAATCGGAGAAATAAATCTTCAGAATCGCCTGGAAGCCTTAGAGAGAAGCCAGAAACAGGAGTTAGAGGAGTATGCTACCAGGAGGCAGAATGAGATTCAGAGTCAGATTCTTGAGAAGCAACAGGAGATAAATCAGCAGATAATTGATCTGGAAGTTGGCTTATCAGAGGATGAACTGGCTTCACTCAGAAGCTATAGAAGAGAACTTCTTTCTGAATATCGGGCTGAACTCTTGAATTTAAGAGTTAAGTTAAGGGTGCTTGATATGACTGCAGCCAGAGAAGCTGAGATAAGAACAAGATTAGCTGAAATTGAAGAGGAAGTTGATAGACAGGTTGAAGCTGTCAGGGCCAGTCTTGAGTCTGATTTAAGAGAGGATATCTATGATAAGGTTATTGAGCTTCAGGAGGAATTCTCTGATTATCAGTCTGCCAGAAATGAAGAGTTGAATCAGGCAATAGAGGCTAAGAAGAGAGAATTAGATGTTGAATATCAGGATAGAAGAGAAGAATGGTATGCTGAACTTGAAAGTAATTATCTAAGTCATTTAGAATCCCAGGCAGAGACTGTTGCCTGGCTTGAAGATAATTTTAAATATTTGAGCAGGGAGCTGGATGAATAGGATGGATAAGTTGAAAGCATTTTTTAGTTTTAAAGATAACCAACGCTGGCTGATTGCAGTATTAATTATATTTATTTTGACAGGAATTGGTTCGTCTTTGTTGACCTATCAGTATTTAGAGGTCTGGAGGGAGGAACCTGAAGAGCCTGAACCAGAACCGGCAATTGGCTATATAAACCTGGAGAGACTTCAGGCTGAGAGTGAACTGGCCGCTGATTTTCAGAGAGAACTTGATGAAAGAGGTCAGGAGTTAGAAGAGATTTACAATGCTGCCGGTGATGGTAGTGCCAGAGAGACCTATGATCAGGAACAGATTTATCAACAATATGAATTCACTCAGAGCGAGCTAGCCCGTCAGTTTACAGAGCTAATGAAAGAGGCCATTGATAAGCTGACCGGCGAGTATGATCTCTGGATGGTTATCGAGGCTGACAGGGTGATTGCCGGTGGGATCGATATAACAGATGAGGTTGCCAAGCATTTAGATGCAGATCTAGCAGAGGAGGCTGAACTGGATGAAGGAGAGCCAGTCGAACCAGGTGAGTAAATTTCAGTTTAAGGCCAGTGAGCTGGCAGAATTAATTGATGGAACTCTAAAGGCAGATCCTGAGCTGGAGATAAATGGCTATCGCGGGGCTGGTTCTGTAAGTGCCAAGCAATTGACCTATGCTGAATCAGATGAATACCTGGAAGCTGCCATGAAAAACTCTGCAGGGCTGGTTTTAGTGACTGCTGATTTATATCAGGATGAAATTCCTGCCATTATAGTTGATAACCCCAAACTTGCCTATGCCAGGTTGGCCAGGCAGTTTCCAGATAAGAGATATTATAAACCTGGAATTGCTGATTCGGCCATAATAGGAGCCGGTTTTGAATCTGGTGAGGATATCTCAATCCATCCAGGAGCTATAATCGGCGATAATGTTTTTATTGGTGACAGGGTTAGAATTGCTGCTGGCGTTATTATTGGTGATAATTGTGAATTAGGTGATGATATTCTGCTCCATCCTGGTGTTAAGATAATGGCTGAAACCTGGATTGGAGACAGGGTTGAGATACAGGCTGGTGCAGTTATAGGCTCTGATGGCTATGGCTATGTAAGTGATGCTGGCAAGCATTATAAGATGCCCCAGTTAGGCCAGGTTGTCATTGAAGATGATGTTGAGATCGGGGCCTTAACTGCAATTGACCGGGCTGCAAATGAGAAGACAGTTATCGGTCAGGGCACTAAAATAGATAATCTGGTTCAGATTGGCCATAATGTAGAGGCTGGCAGAGATAATCTGATTGTCTCCCAGACAGGGATTGGCGGCAGCACAAAACTTGGAGCCAGGGTAACTCTGGCCGGTCAGGCTGGAATTGAAGATCATATCAGGATTGCAGACGATGTGACAGTAACCGGTAAAGCCAAAGTTAGTAAAGATATTAAGGAATCTGGTTTCTATTCCGGAATTCCTGCCAGAGAACATAGAGAATATCTAAAAGAAGCTGCTGGAATTAGGCGGATAAATAAATTAAAAAAAGAAATATCAGATATTAAAGGTGAATTGGAAGAGATCAAGAACTATTTAAAGGAGGAAGATTAATAGTGAATATTATTAGCAAGATTGCAATTGTATTTTTAATAATAGTTGGAGTTATGGCATTTTTGCAGCCTGCAGATGCTGCAGATACTGATTTGATTTTAACACCGACTGCAGGAATCATTGAGAATCAGGGAGCAGTTGGGGCAGAGAGAATAGGCTCTGATACCAGGATTTATGGCCTATTTAAGCTGGAGAACTTTATTGAGATTGGTGGTCAGGTAATAGATAAGCCCCAGGAACCTGAACTAGGGATTCTTTTAAAGACAAGGCTGATTGCAGAGGGCGATGGTCGACCTGATATTGCTGTTGGAATTAGAGGCCGTTCACTCTATGCAGTTGGAAGCCTGAGCTTTTATGAGAATACAAGAGGTCATTTTGGTCTTTCAGATAGCTCAATGGGAGGCATCTTCTTTGGGATAGACCATGTGATTAACCCCCATGATGTCCAGATAGTTGATGAAGAAGGTAATGGGATGAGACTTCCTAGAACTAGAATTATGGCAGAATACCTGGATGAAGAATTTAATTTTGGTGCCAGAATGAATTTTACACCTGAGTTATCAGTTGAGTTAAGTCTAATTGGCCTTGATAAGGCCAAGGCAGGAGTCCATTTTAATTTCTAATAATTAGTTTATCAAATTCCTGGTCAGGGAGGTAATTCTATGAAAAAGAGTTATGATATTATTAAGTTGGGGTCAATTTTACTCTTCGTCCTGATGTTAGTTCTGACTTTATCTCAGGCAGCAGCTGCTAATGTTCAAATTCGGGCAGGCAGATTGGATTATCAGGCAGATTGGATAGATTTAGAAGACGGTGTTACAATCTTCTGGGAGGAATATGAGATTGTCTCTGACCGGGGAGAGATTGATAGACCGGAATCGATCACTTATTTATATGATAATGTCGAGGTGGCTTTTGAGCGAGGCTTTATAAATTCAGATAATTTAGTTATTTATATGAATGAGGATGAGTTGGTTTTTACTGATAATGTGTTTTTGGATTATAGAAGAGGACAGGCTGAAGATGATGAAGATGAGGGTGAAGAAAGACTGGAATTGTCCAGTGAAAGGCTAGTTTATAATACTGAGGCGGGGACCTTTGATTTTGAAGATGATATTGAAATTAGACAGGCTGGAAGAACAATTAGAGCTGGTGCTGGAACTTATAATGAAGCTGAAGATGTTTTTTATTTCCGGTCAGGGGTGGAGATAGTTGAAGATGATGGCGATAGAATAACAAGTGAAACAGCCAGACTTGATTTAAGTGAAGGCGATCTCTTTACTGCTGAAGGAAATGTTGAAATAGAGCTTCAAATGTAAAGCAATAGAGGAGGAAAAATTATGCCTTCAATAAAACCGGCTATCATAGATAAATATATATTTAAAGAGATGGCCCGTCCTTATATAGCCGGAGTTATGGTTATAGGTATAGTTATGCTCAGTAATTTTTTATATGAAGTTGCTGAATTGATAATAGTTCAGGAGGTTCCAGTTAATGAGGTCCTGCGGCTTTTATTATATCAGTTGCCTGAGATATTTGTGCAGTCATTTCCAATGGCTGTTTTATTTGCAGTAATGTCAGGTCTGGGACGATTGACCAGGGAGAATGAATTTTCTGCTTTAAGAATGGGGGGCTACAGTCTATACAGGCTGGCAGTTCCGTTAATTGTATTTGGTGTTGTAATAAGTATTTCTACCTTTGTAATTAATGAACAGGTTGTCCCCTGGACAAATCACCAGGCCAGAAATATTATCAGGGGTTCGATGCTTCAGGATGTAATGCCTGAGGTCAGAGAGAATGTCTTCTTTGAAGGTCCAGATGGCCGGGTCTTTTATGTTCGAGGTTATGATGAGGAAGAGTTGATTCTCTCCCATGTTGTAATCTTTGATCAGGCTGCCACAGATGATTTTCCTGAAGTGATTACTGCCGCTGAAGGCCAGGTAATGGGCTCTGATTGGCTGCTCCATAATGGCCATATTCATAGCTATGATAGTGGCGGAAGGCTTGAAATGGCAGCTGGGTTTGACCAGATGACAATAGAGCTTGAAGATGATATGGAGAGGTTTTTAGCCAGGCAGAGGACACCGGCTGAAATGAGCAGGACTGAACTTCGCCGGGAAATTGAGCTCTTTCAGCGGAGTGGAATTGATGTAACCAGATTGCTGGTGGATTACCATATGAAACTTGCATTACCGTTAACACCGCTAATTTTTATTTTAATTGGTATGCCTTTAAGCCTGGGAAATAGAGAAAGCCGGGCTCTGTCTTTAGCTTTAACAGTTATTATAATATTTTTGTATTATCTGCTGGTCTCATTTTCTAGATCGCTGGGACGAAATGGTGTATTAGACCCGTTAGTGGCAGCCTGGTTGCCAAATGGTTTTTTTACTTTAATAGGTATAAACCTTATTATCTGGCGAAATAAATGGTATAACTTCTTGAATAATGTGCTGGCTCGTATTTTTTAAGAAAGGTCTGGTAAAATGCTATATCAATCAGGTAAGGAACAGACAATTAAAAAGCCAGGAAGCCTGGTAGGGACAGGTCTCCATAGCGGGGAACGCTGTCAGGTTACTGTTAAACCTGGGAGAGCCGGTCAGGGAATTATCTTTAAAAGAATTGATCTTCCTGGGAAACCTGAGATTAGAGCCAGGGCTGAGGCGATTAGTTCTGATAGGAGGGCAACATCTTTAGGTAGAAATGATCAGCTTATTGTCGGTACTGTTGAGCATTTACTTGCTGCAGCTGCAGGGCTTAGGCTGGATAATCTAGTTATAGAGATAGATGGTCCAGAGCTGCCAGCAGGTGATGGCAGTGGCTGGATATATTATAAACTTTTTATGGAGTCCAGGATTGTTGAAATTGAAAGGCCAAGACATGTATACTGGTTGAAAGAGCCAGTAATTTTAAATGCCAGGGGTTCAAAATTAATTGCTCTGCCTCTGGCTGGAGATATTTTTGAAATAAACCCAATTTTTGAATATTATCTTGATTACGGGGAAAATCCCCCTGGTAAAGCAGCAGCAGCCTTTGAAATAGGTGGAGATGATTTTGATCAGATAATCTCTGCCAGAACATTTGCTTTAGCTGATGAGGTTGAGTCATTAAAGGCTGCCGGCTTAGCCAAAGGTGGAACTATAGATAATGCAGTAATTTATGGGAAAAATGGGCCAGATAAAGATCTAAGAATTGCTGAGGAACCAGCATATCATAAGTTAATTGATCTGATTGGAGATCTATATTTAGCAGGCCCGGTTATTGCAAGGTTTATTGGAATTAGAAGTGGTCATAATTTGAATCAGGAGATGGCCAGAATATTGAGGAGGTTTATCGATGGAGTTTAATATTGAAGAAATTCAGGAATTTTTACCCCACCGCTATCCCTTATTATTAATAGATAGAGTTCTGGAGATGGAAGAGGGTAAATCAATTAAAGCTATTAAGAATGTCACAATAAATGAGGAGTTTTTTCAGGGCCATTTTCCTGGCCATCCAATTATGCCAGGGGTTTTAATCGTTGAAGCCATGGCTCAAGCCGGTGGAGTTCTGCTTTATAAGAGTGGCACCGGGGAGAAGGGTTCGATATCATACTTTGCAGCAATTAAAGAAGCTAAATTTAGAAAACCAGTTGTGCCTGGGGATACTTTATTGTTAGAATGTGAAGTTTTAAGAATGAGGAGATCCTTAAGTAAGATAAAGGCTAAAGCTACTGTTGATGGCCAGGTGGCAGCTGAAGCAGAGTTAACCTTTGCTACCAGGAAATAGGAGGATTTGATGTGGAAAGAATTAATGTTAAAATAGATGAGACAGCTGAAGTTTCTCCTGAGGCAGTCATTGGAGCCGGGTCAGAGATTGGCCAGTACTGTCAGATTGGCCCTGGTGTCGAACTAGGTGAAAATACGGTAGTTGGTAATAGGGTTGAAATAACAGGGAAAACAAGGCTTGGAGATAATAATCAGATTTTTACTGGAGCTATTCTAGGTCAGGCTGCCAGTTATTCTGAAAGGCGCAAACAGCTTGAAGGCACTGACCAGGATGATAATTTTGATTTGATAATCGGAGATAATAATATTATTCGAGAATATGCTATAATCTATGGCGGTCAGCGGGTAGGAGTAGAAAAGAAGCCAACGGAAATTGGTGATAGCAATTTCCTTATGGCTTATATACAGATAAAATCAGGAGCCAGATTAGGATCTAGAATTACAGTTGCCAATAGTAGTGTTCTTGATGAGGGCTGTCTGATAGATGATCAGGCTTTTCTTGCTGGCCTTGCTTATATCCCGGAGGAAACCAGGATTGGCAGACTGGCAATGGTTGGAGCCTGTGCCAGGATTGTTGACCCGCTGCCACCATTTTTGCTGGCAGATGGCAATCCTGCTGGAGTTGAAAGCATGAATGTTGTTGGGATTAGAAGAACTGATATCTCAAGAGAGGCATTTTCTGAAATTAAAAAGGTTTATCGTAAATTAAGTAGAGAAAATGGTGATACTCCAATTAAGGAGATGGAATTAGAGACAGAAGAAGGCAGGGAATTGCAGAAGTTTATTCTGGAGGAGGTAGAGTTACATGGCAGGAAATAAGAGGACTGGACTGATCGCTGGCGGGGGCAGTTTGCCTGAAATCTGGCTGGAAGCTGCCAGGTTAAAGGGAGTTGAAGTTTATGCGTATCGCTTAAAGGAGGAAGAACCTCTTGCTCTTGAATCAGCCAATCAGGTCCAGGATGTAAGTCTGGCAAATTTAGGTGATATTTTAAATAGATTAAAAGAAGATAATGTTGAACAGGTAATATTTTTAGGTAAGGTGCATAAGGAGCATTTATACCAGGACCTTGAGCCAGATTCTGAACTGGAAGAAATGCTTGAGAGCCTTGATGATTACATGGATATGACTATTCTTGAGGCGATCAATCAGCGGTTTGAAGAAGAGGGCTTTGATGTATTGCCCCAATCAAGTTATGTTGAGAGGTTGTTACCTGAAGCCGGTCTGCTGGCAGGACCTGAACCGTCTGAAGATTTGAGAATGTCAATGAAGCAGGCATTACAGCTGGCTAAAGAACTGGCTGAGTTTGATATTGGACAGACTCTGCTTTATAAAGCAGGTCAGGTTATTGCAGTTGAGGCTTTAGAAGGCACTGATGAGACGATTGCCAGGGCAGGAGAACTGGCCGGTGAAGATGGCGATCTGATTCTGGCTAAAGCAGCCAGACCTGATCAGGATTTCAGGTCTGATATTCCAGCAATTGGGGCTGAAACTTTGCGGAATTTAGCTGAGGCCGGTGGCCAGGCAGTAATTATAGAGGCTGAAAAGGTATTTATGCTGGAAGAGGAAGAAATTATTAAGCTTGCTGATGAACTGGGAATAACGGTGATGGCAGGTTAATTATATAAGTTTTAGATGAGCACAAATAATCTTAAGATGAAGGGAGGAAGTATTTGATGGCTGATAAAGAGATACTGGTTATAACAGGGGAAACATCTGGTGATATGCATGCTGCTAAAGTTGTAGCCAGAATAAAAGAGCTGACATCAGGGGTCAAATTTTCTGGCCTTGGTGGCAGGGAACTTGATTATCTAAAGCTTGAGAATCTACTTCCTTCTGAAGAGATTAAGACTGGTAGCCATGGTTTTGCCTCAGGTATTACTGGGTTATTTAGTCATATTAAACTGGCCCATAAAATAACAGACCTGGTGGCAGACAGAGATATAGCGGTCTGCTTTTTAGTTGATTACTCAGGTTTTAATATGTATTTAGGCAGGCGGTTAAGGAAGAAACTTGATCTGCCTGTGATTCATTACTTTCCTCCTACTGCCTGGATCTGGGGGCGCTGGCGAGCAAAATGGCTGGCCAGCGCCGGGGTGAAGGTTGCAGCAACTTTCCCGAAAGAAGCTGATGTTTACAGGGAGGCCGGGGCTGAAGTTAAGTATGTGGGCCATCCTCTTTTAGATGAGATACCTGAATCCAGGGATCAGGCTGATGCCAGGGAGGAGCTGGCTGAACTGATCAAACTGGCTGGCAGACGAGAACTTCAGTTAGGTGAGAGGCTACTGGCGATAATGCCAGGGAGCCGACCAAAGGAAGTTGAGACCCACCTGGGACCGATGTTAGCTGCTGCTGATCAGCTGGCCCATGACTTTGCTTTAAGGCCAGTGATCCCTGTGGCCAGAGGAATAGATATTGAACAGGTGGAAGAAAAGATTGAAAATCACAGAATAAATCCGGTACTTTTATCAGGTTATAGCCGGGAACTGCTGGCTGCTGCTGATCTGGCTTTAGTAGTTTCTGGGACAGCTGTTTTAGAGGCTGCTTTATTGGGAACGCCGCAGCTTTTAATCTATAGAGCTGATAAATTAACTGCTTTTTTAGGAAAATATCTGATTGGACCTGAATATATTGGTCTGCCGAATATTTTAACTGATCAGGAACTGGTGCCGGAAATTCTACAGGATGATGTTGATGGTGCTGAAATTGCAAAGAGGGCAGTGCCTTATCTGACTGATCCGAAGGTGATTAGAAAGCAGGTAGAAGGTTATAATCAGTTGCGAGAATTATTAGGAGAGCCTGGGGCTATTGATAGGACGGCCAGGTTTTTATTAGAAGAGGCCGGGATATTTAATGGAGAATAAAAATTTTTTAATATTTTTTGTTATAATGGTATTAGCTATTGGCATGCTTGCTGGCTGTGAGAATGGAGAAGTTGAGGAAACTGAGGAGCCAGTGGCAGAAGAAGAGGTTGACGATAGACTGGATGAACCTGGCCAGGAGATCCGTTCTGGTAGATTGAATCTCTATAGTGACGATGATGAGACTAGATGGAGGCTGGAATCTGATCTGATCAGACAGCTTGAAAGAACCGGTGAGCTTGAACTGGAACCAGTTGATGTTGAGGCTTTTCTGGCTGATGGTGATGATTTTTCTGAGATTGTTGCTTACTGGCTTGAAAGTGATGCCGGTCTTTATAGAGAAGGAGATGGGATTCTGGAGTTGATTGGTTCAGCCAGGCTTGAGAGCGATCGCTATATATTTATTTCTGAAAATATTGTCTGGGATCAGGCGACAAATATGATTTCATCTGAAGGCGAGACTGAAATAAGAACAGATAATTTTACAGCCCGGGGTGGCAGTTTTGATGCTACAGGCGATTTAGAGACTCTGATAATTTATCGGAGTGACGATAATCAGGCCCGGGTAACCTGGGAGGCAGGAGAAGATGATGAACTTGATGGATTATAAAAAAACAGGATTTATTGCGATTATAGTGATAGTTGCCGGGTTGGTACTCATGGCAGGACCGGTTGAAGCTGTAAGAGAAATTTCCGGTGATGAGCTTGAGATAACTGCTCTTGAGGATGATGAATATATCTTTGAGGCCAGAGGTAATGCTCATTTGAAGATTGATGAGCTGGAAGTTACCGGGGATTTAGGAGAGTTTCATAGCCTGGAGCAGGAGGCCAGATTTTTTGATAATGTTGTTGTGACTGGACCGGATTTAAATATTGAGGCAGATGAATTAATCTATGAACTGATAGGAGAGAGGGCATTTATGACTGGGCGACCCAGGGTGCAGTATGCTGAACTTGATGCATCATCTGATGAGGTTGAATACTTGATGGCTGAAGAGATGGTTTATTTGCGGGGCAATGTTGAAGGCCGCCGGGGCCAGCAGGAGTTTTCCAGTGATGAGGTTGAGGTCAATCTTGCTGAAGATAAGATTAAACTTTCTGGCCAGGCCAGAATGCAGTTGCCTGAAGGTGAGATTGATGAAGGTGACCTTGAATGAGTTTAGCTGGCAAAGGCTTAACTAAAGAATATAATAAGATAAAAGTTGTTGACAATGTTGATATAGAGGTTAACCGTGGCGAGATTGTCGGGCTTTTAGGGCCTAATGGTGCCGGCAAGACAACAACCTTTTATATGATTGTCGGGATGATTGAGCCTAATGGTGGCCAGGTTTTTTTAGATGATGAAAATATTACAGAGCTGCAGATGTATAAACGGGCCAGAAAAGGAGTCGGTTATCTGGCCCAGGATGCCTCGGTTTTCAGGAAGCTTAATGTAAAGGATAATCTTTTAGCCATTCTTGAGGGCCAGGATTTATCAAAGGAAGAACAGGATAAGAAGGCTGAAGATTTAATGGATGAGCTTGGAATTAGTCATTTAAGGGATAGGAAGGCCTTTCAGCTTTCTGGCGGTGAGCGCCGGAGGGTTGAGATTGCAAGGTCTTTAACGACTGATCCTTCATTTATTCTTTTGGATGAGCCCTTTTCCGGGGTTGATCCGATAGCTGTTAATGATATCCAGGATATTATCAAGTTTTTAAAGGAAAAAGGCCTGGGAGTATTGATAACTGATCACAGTGTAAGGGAGACTTTATCGATTACTGATAGGGCCTATATTATGCACGAGGGTGAGATTTTATTATCCGGTAATTCGGAGGAAGTTGCTGATAGCAAGATAGCCAGGGAGTTTTATCTCGGGGAGAAATTCAGGCTATAAGCTATAATGTTGCGAGAATTCAAGTTATTATATGGGGAAGAAAAGCAATAATATAAATTTTTATATAATTATATGTTTATTAATAGGAGATTAAATGATGAAGATTTATTTAAAATATATTTTAAAGGAGTTAATCCAGCCCTTTATCTTTGGAATCGGGGCTTTTACAGCAATCTTTGTAGGGACTGATATTCTATTTAGACTTGCTGATTTTTATTCAAATTTCGATGTTTCTATTTTGACAACAGTGGAGTTATTTTTGTTGAGCCTGCCCCAGATTATTGTCTATACCTTTCCAATGGCGACACTCCTGGCGACGATTCTGGCTTATAGCAGGCTGAATGGTGATTCGGAGATTACGGCCTTCAGGGCTGGCGGTTTTAGTCTGAGGAAATTGATAATTCCGGCCTTGATTGTTGGACTGCTGGCCAGTTTTGGCGGGATAGCCATTAATGAATTTGTTGTTCCTGAGGCCAATTACCGGTACAGTCAGATGGTTTATGAGTTTCAGCATGGCGGTGAAGAGCGGCCCAGGACCCAGTATGATTTATTTTTAACTCCTCTGGATTCTGCGACGAACCGGCCTGAGTTTATCTTATATACCAGGCGCTTTAGTGCTGATGATGGCGAGATGGAGGTTGTTAATCTTCAGGAGTATGAAGATGGCCGGCCGGCAAGGTTGATAGAGGCTGACAGGGCTGTCTGGCGGGAAGATGGCTGGCAGTTTTATGATGGCCAGATCTATCAGCTCCGGGCAGGAGACCGGGTAGCCAGGATGGACTTTTCAGAATATATTGTCAGGGCAGAGATTGAATCACCGGACCGGATTGCTGAGCTGGACAGGGATACTGATGAGATGACTTTATGGGAATTAAGTGAATATATTGCTGTTATGAGAAGTCAGGGCCGGGATGTCTTTGAGGAGAGAGTCTTCTGGCATCAGAAGATTTCGGTGCCCTTTGCCAGTTTTATCTTTGCTTTGATGGCTGCTCCTCTTGGAATGAAACCGAAGAGGCAGGGTGGCTCGGCAACTGGAATGGGTTTGAGTGTTATTATAATATTTATTTATTATGGTTTGATGACATTAGGAGATGCTATGGGCAGCCAGGGAGCGATATCGCCCTGGTTAGGGGCCTGGTTGCAGAATATTGTTTTTGCCGGTGTCGGATCGGTTTTACTATATAAAACAGGAAGGTAGGTGACAGGTTATGTATGCATTTGGATTAATCCTGTTACTAATATTATTATCAGGCCTGGTCGCTTATCTTGGTGATCAGATAGGTATGAAACTGGGTAAAAAGAGAATATCGCTCTTTGGACTCCGTCCGAGATATTCATCTATAATCATTACTGTGATTACAGGTATGATGATTGCTGGAATTTCAATTGTTATTTTATTGACTGCTTATTCAGGATTGCGGCAGGCATTATTTAATATAAATGAAGTGCTGGAGCGATTAAATGAGCTGGATAATCGCCTGGCTGAAAGGACTTTAGAACTTGAGGAACTTCAGGCCCAGCGAGATGAGCTCCGGGATGAACTGGAGGAAGTTAGGATTGAGTTTGATGAAGCTGAGGCCAATCTGGTAGAAGCCCAGGAGGATATTGCTGATCTGGAAGCTGAACGGGAACAGCTTAGAGCTGAAAGAGATGAGCTTTTAGCGGAGCAAGATGAATTGATGGCTGAAAGAGATGAACTTGTTGCTGAACGGGACGAACTCCTGACTGAAAGAGATGAGCTCGATGAGATGGTCGAGAATTTGAGAGCTCAACGGGATGAGCTGGATGAACAGCTTGAAGAATTAAATATGGAATTGACTGAAGTTAATGAACAGTTAGAGGATGCCAGGGAGCAGGTTCTTTACTTTATGGATGAAGATATTGTCTTTAGAAGAGGCGAGATCGTTTATTCTGAGGTAATTGAAGGTGGTCGGAGTGAGAATGAGATATTAACTGATTTAAATGAGTTTCTCTCCCAGGCCAATCAGGTTGCCCAGCAGCGTGAGGTGCAGGTCGATGAGGAGACTGGAATGGCCCTGCATTTACAGACTGAGGATATACTCCATGCAGCCCAGATGCTGTATAATGTAGAAGAAGGCGAGAGGCTAATAATTAGCCTGGCTGCCAGGGTTAATGTGCCCAGGTATGATAGTTTAAGGGCTGATATCTATATAAATAGGAATTTTGTTGTTTATCGTGAAAATGAAGAGATTAGTTCGGCTGTGATTGATGCTGATGCTGGAACTAACCGGATTGATAATCAGTTAAGGGAGCTCCTGGCTGAAGTTAATCGGGAGGCCTCCTTAAGAGGTATGCTCCAGGATATTGATGGTTCTGTTGGCAGCCTTGACTTTATGAATTTTTATCAGATAGTCAATGAGATTCAGGCTTATTCTGGTGAAGTTGAGGTTAGTGTTCGGGCTGCCGAGGAGATCTGGCGTCATGACAGACTCTCTGATAATCTGGAATTTGAGTTTAGAGAAATAGAGAGCGATGAGGTTGATGAGGAGACTTTAGATATTGAAAGTGATGAAGTAGAGACTGATGAGGATGAATTTGATGAGTAGAATACTTGCTATTGATCCAGGCCAGGATAAAGCTGGCCTGGCTTTAACTGATGGCGATGGTGAACCTATCTGGCTGGGGATTCTTGCTATTGAAAATTTTGCTGAAGAATTTGAAGAATTGTTTGATGGCGAGCTGTCTGGCCAGTTGAATGAGCTAGAGGTTGTTGTTATTGGCGATGGGACTGGTTCGGAAGTATTAGAAGAAATTATAAAATCGGTCTTGAAATCAGAAACTAGATTTATTAAAATTAATGAATGGGGCAGTACTGATGAGGCGATTGAGCTTTATCGGCAATATGAAAAGACTGGGTCTATAAAAAATATTTTCTTTAAAATATTTAATTGGAGGCCAGAAAGCCCGATAGATCAATACGCAGCCCTGGTTTTAGCCAGGAGATATTTAAAAAAATATCAAAAATAATTAAAAAAAGTTCAAATAGGGGTTAACAAAGCCGAGAGGCTATGCTATAATAAAGACAGTTATGGCTATTTCTTATCATCTTAAGACTAAACTGCGGCAGAAAGGAGGTGCCCCCGGGTCCGCGAGGTTGATGAGGTGATAGGGTTCTAAAATGATAAGATATAGGCTACCACCCGCAAGAGGAGATCAGGCCAGGAATGAGGAAACGAGGAAACTCATCGTCTGGAAGATCCCCCACCGGGCAGATGTGTAGCCGAATGGAACTTAGTCCATAACACTAGAAACAATTATCCAAAGGGGGATAAATAAAAATGAAAAAACTAACATTTGTATTAGTATTACTTTTAGCTGTTGCAGTTGCAATGCCTGCACAGGCTAACTTCCCTGATGTGTCCGAAGATCACTGGGCATATGAGGCCGTTGTAGAATTGCAAGCAGCTGGCGTTATCGAAGGTTATCCAGATGGCGAGTTTAAAGGTCAGCAGAACATGACTCGTTACGAAATGGCTCTAATCATTGCCAGAATGCTAGACGACTTAAACATGCAGCTTGACGCTATGGAGCATGACATTGACGCTCTATATGCTGAAGTTGACGAACTAAGCGAAGGTCTAACAGCCGCACAGGCTGACGACGTTGCAGCTATCGTTCAGGCCATGCTCGAAGAGTATGTACCTGAAAGAGAAGAAGGATTAACTGCAGAGCAGTCAGAGCAGGTTGTTAACCTAATTAGAGCTCTAACCGCTGAGTTCAACACTGAGCTAAGAATGCTCCGCGACGATCTTGGTGCCATGGAAGCATGGGGCGCCGACATCGAAGCTAATCAGGAGCTAATTGCTGATCTTGAAGAAAGAATGGCTGCCGTTGAAACTGTTCAGTTTAGTGGTAGTTATTCTGTAGACTTCAATCATACTCAGACTTTTGATCATGAAGGTGAAGATTATACATTTGGTACAGATTTAAATTATTACTATCTTCCAGATGTAGATTCCGCTTTATTAGAAAGAATTATTGAAGATTTTGATGATTTTGAATTTGAATATGATGGCGAAGAAGACGAATATGTTTTAACTGATGAAGATGATGAGGTTATAGCAACATTTGATACCGCTAGAGATGTTTGGTATTATGTAGTATCTCAGGAAATTGAAGCAATCATGACTGACTCAGATAATGAAAATTATGTTGCTTATGATGCTGAAGAAGATGGAGATAGATTATACACTTCATTTGACGATCACTTAGCAGCAGCTGTTAAAGCTTTCAATGAAAATGTTGCTCCATTAAGTTCATTAAGAATTCAGGAAGATACTTCTGATGATCTTGCACTACCTGGTTGGGCATCAGCTACTGAATTTACTGGTTTAGAAAAATCAACTGGTTTCAGTCAGCTACTAGAATTACAAATGGATATTAGAACTGACTTCTTTGATGCTACCGTAGACCTTGATATCGAGGGAACAGATGAAGAGGTTGCACTTTCTAGCGCTGGTCTTGAGTTAGAAAATGACTTCTTAAAAGGCGTTTATGGTACAAGTAATACTGTATCATTAAATAAATTTGCCGTAGATAGCGAAACTGTTAATGGTGTAACTGTAGAATTTAAAGAATGGGATGTTAATACATTCTTTGGTCACTTAAGTGAAACCACTGGTGCAGATGAGACCGATCAGTTTGTATCAGATTATGATGAAGTTGATGAACTAGATGAAGATTTTGAAGATGACTTCTTTGTAATTGGTAATGAAGACTATAGTGCTTACTTTACTCAGGGTCTAGATGATCAAGTAACTAATAACTATTATTTAATGGGCGCTGACACTAATATTAGTCTTGCTGACTTTAATATTAGAGCTGGAGCAGCTATGCGTTCAGACAGATATGATTTCACTGCTGATTCCAATAGAGCAGTTGTTACTCTAGGTACTGGTGCTGTTATCGATAACTTGAGTCTTGATGTAGATGCTGCATTTAGCATGGAGCCATTTGCTGATGACTTAAATCTTGGTACAGCAATAGTTGCTAGTGGAGATGCTGATGTAGAAGATGTTGCTAAGATTGATGCAGAATTACGCTGGAAGAACGATACATTCGAAGACCTGTATGGTGCAGATGCACACTTCGATTATGATGATGCGGATAGATTTGATACTGGTATTCCAGAAGATGGATTTGCTCTTAACTTAGGTGTAGAGCAGCAGTTTGTTGATCTGTTTGACGGTTATGTAAACTTCGATCTTTATGATGAAGACTGGAGACTTACTGTTGGTGGCGGAATCGATGACCTATTAATCGATGGTCTATCAGGTACTGCTAGCTTCCAGAGATTACATGAAGCTCCAGACGAAGATACTGATACCATTAAAGCAGCTGGTGTTTATGATGTAGATCCTATTGAATTAGGTCTGAACTTCCAGATGGTTATGTTAGAAGAAGGTCGTACAGATGTTGATGGTCAGGAACAATCAGCTGATGAGTTAACATTTGGTGCTAATGGTAGCTTCGCAGCAATGGATTATCTAACATTGAACGCAAGTTATGAGTTAGTTCAAAACTTAGGTAATTATGATGCAGCTGACTTTGATGACATTGATGAAGATCTTTCAAAGCAGACTATTGGCTTTGGTGCAGATCTTGTAGACTTTGAAGTAATCGAAAACTTAACTCTAAATGCCGGTGCATCATATGAAATGATTACTGGTTATGAATTCGATTATACTGAAGAAGCCGATGCTACTGATTATGCTGATGCTGTAGAAGAAGCATGGGCTGCAGATACACTTGATGTGAATACTATTTCCGCTAATGTAGGTCTAGAATATGTTATGGGTAGAGCTACTTTCGGTAACAATTTTGAATTCACCAATAAAACTGGTGATGCCGTTTCTGATGGTAACCTATTTGATAATACATTCAGCCTAGATTATGAACTAGTTCAAGATGTTGAGTTTACTTCTAGCTGGCAGGAAAGACTATTCAGATTCAGTGATGATGATAACGCTGATGATGATTGGTCAACTAGAGAAATCAAAGCTGGTGTCAGCATAGACTTTTAATCTCAACTAAAATAGAACGTATATCAAAAGGGTCTCACCTCTGGGTGGGGCTCTTTTTTTATTTGCACTAGCTGGTTATTGACTTTTTTGAATTAACCTGATATAGTATAATGAATATAAATGAATTCTTATTTATGATTTTGTAGTTTCAGCTCTTTATAGTCATCAATTTTAAAAGTTTGTATAGGAGATTATTAGTTTTATATGAATGAATATAGGATAGAAGCCGGAGCTGACCCGGAGGAATCCCGGAGCAAACCCGGAGAAGTCCTGGAGCAATTATGGAGGATATCTGGAGATTATTGCAATTAATTATTTGAAAATGGGATAGATTTTTTTTGGATTTTCGAAAGAGTTTTAAAGGGTATCTGGAATAAATCTTTAAGGTTAATTTAATAAGAAGCGAATCTAGAGCGTAACTATAGCGAATCTAAAGCGAATCTAGACCGAATCTAGACCGAATCAATAGCGAACCTGAACCGAAGCCAGACCGAAGAATGATCGTATTTAGGCTGGTTTAGAATTGAATTAATTTAATATGAATTATGTTCCTGGCCTGAGTGAGATAGGTCAGGATTTTTTATGCATGGATAGCTCAGAACCAGGGCATCGAGGTCGTCTTGCTGATCTTTCATTTTATTACGCATTGTCAGCTCAGCAATAGGGTATCTAACCCGTCGCACTGAAATCTCTTTTTAAAACGAATGGATATTTCAGCACTAAGACATCGATGGCGTCTCACTGAACTTTCTTTTATAAACGCATGGATAGTTCAGCATTAGAACATCGAGTTCGTCAACTTTGTGAAATTTGTTAAGAGATACCGTTTGGTAACCGTCGGGTAACCGGCAGGTGGTTTTTTATCTGGTGTTTTTATGATACTATATACCCAGGAGGTATTAATTTGATGAATAGAAGAATTGTTGTTATTGGAATTATAGTTGGTCTGGTATTTGGAGCCGGTTTATTTACTGGTGGTGCTGGAATTGCAGGTGTTGCAGAGGCTGAAGCCCCTGAGGGATATCTGGAGTATACGGAGAATGACTATTTTGAGATTTATTATCCTGGGAATTTTTCTGTTGATACTGAGATTGATGAGTTTATAGAGATTGTTTATTTTTATCAGGTAGTTGATGACAGGTTTAATCCTAATATAAATGTTGTGGTGGAAAAGGGTGTTGATCTTGAGGTTGAGGAGTATCTTGAGGCTAACCTGGAGAACCTTGATTATCAGTTTCCTGATTTTGAACTTGAGCAGGAGCCAGAGAGTTTTGAAGTTGACGGTTATGATGGCAAGAAAATAGTGTATCAGGTTGACGCTGAAGAGGGTTTAATTAATTTTGAGCAGATATTAATTACGACCGGGGATAATGCCTTTGTAATAACATATGCAAATCTGGTGAAGTATGCTGAAGATAATAGAGAAGAATTTGAGAATATGGTTGAAAATTTTGTAATTAGGTAAATAAATTACTTGTTTAAACTATGAAATTTTGTTATTATTAAGATGCGATGATAAACTTTTTGAACTATATATAAAAACAGGAGGAATAGAGATGAAGCTAACCAGAAAGTTATTGATTATTAGTTTTGTTATGGTTTTTGCTGTAATGTCAATTAGTATGGTTGGTTACGGGGCTGGCGATGATCTGATTGTGTTGCATACCAATGATATTCATGGCCGGATTGAGATTGGCGATGACTATATGGGATTTCCCTATATAGCCTCTGTAATCGAGGAGTATCGTCAGAATTATGAGCATGTGCTGGTAATGGATGCCGGCGATACGATTCATGGCAGACCGATTACTGACAGACTTTATGGTGAGAGTACTGTTGAGCTTATGAACTTTATCGGCTATGATGTGATGGTTCCTGGAAATCACGATTTTAACTTTGGTTATGAGCGGTTACTTGAGTTAGAAGAGATAATGGAATTTGATCTTGTAGCTGCCAATGTTGAAAAAGACGGGGAATTGCTATTTAATCCTTATGTGATCCGGGAGGTTGGCGATTATACTATCGGTATTTTTGGTTTAGCCACTTCTGCGACTTATAGTACTACCCATCCTGATAATATAAGGGGCATAGATTTCACTGATATGGCTGAGGCTACTGAAAGGTATGTCGATGTCTTAAGAAACGATTATGGGGTCGATATGGTGATTGGATTGGGCCATATAGGGTTGAGTGCCTCCTCTGATGTTGTAACTCAGGTTGCCGGGGTAGATCTTTTTGTTGATGGCCACAGTCATAGCCTTTTAAGAGAAGGCGAATGGCATGATGATACATTGATTGTCCAGGCCAATGAGTATACCAAGTATTTAGGTAAGGTTGAAATTGGGCTTGGTGCTGATAGGCCAGAGATGACTGCATCAGTTATGGCTTTTGAAGATGTTACAGCTGAATTTAATCCAAATGAAGAAGTTATAACAATGCTTGATGATTTTAGAGCTGAAGTTCGGAGAATAATGCTCGGTAATTAAATGTTTTGATTATGCTGGTTTCAATGGAACTAAAAATATAAATTTGGAGGGATTGTTAATGCGTAAAAGAAATTTAGGAATTATTGTAGTTGCTTTGGTTTTAGCTTTTGTCTTTACAGTTGGTCAGGCTCAGGCTCTTGATACTGAGATTGGTGAGACTGAAATATTGCTGGTAGGGGCAAGAGAACATGTTAGAACCAACGAGACTAATCTTGCGAACATGATTACTGATATGATGAGAGACCTAACCGGTGCAGATATAGCTATTACTAATGGTGGCGGTATCCGTGATTCAGTTGATGTTGGTCCGATTACTTTAGAAGATGCCCTTGATATTCATCCATTTGAAAATGTTATTGTTACCCAGGAGTTAACTGGCGAGCAGCTCTGGGCAGCTCTTGAAAATGGCGTAAGTCAGTTCCCTGAGCATGATGGCCGCTTCTTGCAGGTTAGTGGAATTAGATTTGCCTTTGATCCAGCAGAACCATCTGGCGAAAGAGTTCAGTGGGTCCATTTTGACGGTGAAGATCTAGATATGGATGCTACCTATGTTGTAGCTACCAATGATTTCATGGCTTCAGGTGGCGATGAGTTTGATATGCTAGAAGAAGCTGGAGTTTTAGAAGAATTTGTTGCTCTTGATGAAGCATTGATAGATCACTTCCAGGAAAATAGTCCTGTACAGCCTAGAGTTACAGGTAGAATAACTATTCTTGAATAAATTATCAATTACCTGTAAGTTATTAGCTGTCATTATTATGTAGATTATAAGCTGACAGCTGTTAGCTATAATAAATAAGAATCTTTAAAAACTATATTAGGAGGGGTTTATTGATGAAGTTAAATCGTAAGTATTTATCAATCTCAGTAATTGCTATTTTTGTCTTTGCTTCAATCTTTATGGCTGCTAATGTTGAGGCTCTCGATACTGTTATCGGGCAGACCGATATTAGCCTGAATGGAGAAAGACAGCATGTGAGAACCCAGGAAACCAATCTTGGAAATTTAGTTACTGATATTATTCGCTGGAATACTGGTGCTGACATAGCTGTATATAACGGTGGAGGTATCCGTGATTCAGCTGATTTAGGCGACATTACCCTTGAAGATGCTATTGAAATTTTAGCCTTTGATAATGAGGTTGTCTCACTTGAGATGACAGGTCTCAATATTAAAAGGATGCTGGAGCATGCTGTAAGTGATTACCCTGAAGTATCTGGTAAATTCTTGCAGGTCAGTGGTTTGAGATTCTATTTTGATGCTGATGCTGAGCCTGGTAATAGGGTAAAGGATATTTATGTCGGTGGCCAGCGTTTAAGATTTAGAGAAACTTATGAAGTTGCCACTAATGATTTCCTAGCTGCCGGTGGCGATGAGTATTATATGATGGAAGAATCAAGACAGCTGATGACCTTCGGTACCAGAGATCAGGCTATGTTTATTGAGTACATTCAGGATAACAGCCCGCTCTTCCCGGTTGTAGAGGGTAGAATAGTTGTTATGGACTAGAGATTCATTTTAAGATAATTTATTAAATTAACCGGTCCTGCCATTAATTGGTGGGGTCGGTTTTTATATGTTATGATATTTATATGATATGATAATAGGGCAGGAATATGATCTATTATCTAGAATAAGTATTAATAGCATGTTACTTTATTAACAGGAGGGCTTTTTATGGGGGAGCGTTTAATCCTATTAGGGTTAAATCATAAAACTGCTTCAGTTGCGACCAGGGAGAAGGTTGCCTTTTCTGAGGCTGAAAAGATTGAATTTATAGGTAACTTAACAGATTGTCATTTCTGCAATGGGGCAGTTATCCTTGCTACCTGTAACAGGACTGAAATCTATATGAGTACTGAGGATATCTCTGATGGCAGGAAGTTATTGATTAATAATCTTGAGGGTTATTTGAATGAAGATATCAGGGATTGTACATATTTTTTAACGGATGATGAAATTGCAAATCACTTATTTGAGGTTGCCACTGGCCTGGATTCCATGATTCAGGGGGAACCACAGATTTTAGGACAGGTTCGGGAGGCCTATGAGTTTTCTGCTGGCCGGGGCTTCTGTTCTACATATTTGCATGAGTTATTTAACCGGGCTATTAGAACTGGAAAAAGGGCCAGGTCTGAAACAGGTATCAGTGAAAAGGCTGCCTCGGTGGCCTATGCTGCTGTTGAATTATTAAAGGGCGAGGTTAGTGATATCAGGGATTCTAAGGTGCTGGTAATTGGAGCCGGTGAGATGGGGCAGATAGTTTTGAAGAATCTGCTCAAACTGGAGCTTAAGGAGCTGGCGATAACTAATCGGACCAGGGCCAGAATTCAGGATTTTATACAGGGGGAAGCTGTGAAAGATGATTTTGCAAACTGCAGTGCTTTAAAAGTTGTTGACTGGGATGATAAGATAAAGAAGATAAATGAATATGATATTGTGGTAAGTTCAACAAATGCGCCCCATCCTGTTTTATATGGAGATAGGGTTATTCCTGAATTGGAAATGGGGAAGAGACAGCTGCCGTTATATATGATTGATCTGGCGATGCCCAGGGATATTGAGGCTGCTATTGGGGAAATTGAGAATGTTGAGCTTTATATGCTTGATGATCTCCAGGAGATAGTTGCTGAAAATATGAAATTTAGAGAGAATGAATGTGAGGCTGTCTATGGGATAATTGCTGAAGAGAAGCTGGACTGGCAGGATTGGTGCCAGACCAGAAAGGCTGTGCCGTTGATAAAGAAGTTGAGTAATAAGGCCCGGGAGATAAGTAGAGAAGAAGAGAACCGGGCTATTAATAATCTTGAGGGTTGTAATGACCAGGAGACTATTAAGGAGATGGGCTATAGAATTATCAATCGGCTTTTGCATCACCCCAGGATCAGGTTAAAGGAAATGCTGCAGGAAGCTGATTCTGCCGAGGAAGAAGAACGAATACTGGAGATAGCTTTTAATTTGTTCGGTCTGGAAAATGAGGGTGGTAATTAATGGCCGGGTTACCTGTTTTTTTGAAGCTGGAAGATAAGAAAGTGGCTGTTATCGGTGGGGGCAGTGTGGCCAGCAGAAAGGTTAGTTCTTTAGTTGAGGCTGGCGCTGAGATTGTGGTTATTAGCCCTGAAATAAATGCCAGGCTGGAGGGTATGGTAGAAGCCGGGCTGCTGGAATGGCGGCAAAAGAGCTATGAATATGGCGACCTGAAAGGGTTCTGGCTGGTTATTGCTGCGACTTCTGATAGCAGCGTTAATCATCAGGTTTATCAAGAGGCAAAAGAGATGATGCAATTGTATAATATTGCTGATAGGCCTGATCTTTCAACTTTTTATACAGCTGCCAGAGTTAAAAAAGGGGATTTGCAGATAGCTATTAGTACTGGCGGGAAAGCCCCGGCTCTTTCGGCTGAGATAAGGAGAGAGCTGGCAGATAAATTTGGGGATTGTTTTGGTGAATATCTTGAATTTGCCGGTGAAGTTAGAGAATGGTTACTTGAAAATGAGGATCTGGAAGAAAGACGGAGAATTCTTAGGGCGATTGCCAGCCGAGAGATTTTTGACAATTTGTTGGCTGGTGATTTAGATAGAGTTTTTAGAGAGATGGAAAAAGCTATTCCAGAAAGATTTTTTAATGAAAGGGCGTTATAAATGGAAACTTTTGAAACTATTGTGATTGGCAGCAGGGCAAGTGAGTTAGCACTGGCTCAGGCTGCTGCTGTGGAGAAAATGATCAAAGAGTATTATTCTGATACTGGTGTGGAGATAAAGGAAATAATTACAAAGGGTGATCAGATTATCGATAAACCTTTCCATGAGATTGATGGGAAAGGACTTTTTTTAAAGGAATTAGAGAAAGAACTGCTTGCTGGCGAGATTGATCTGGCTGTTCATAGCTTAAAGGATGTGCCAACAGAACTGCCTGCCGGGCTTGAACTTTTAGGGCCGACTTTAAGGGCTGATGCCAGGGATGTTTTTATTTCTCTGGAGTATAATTCAGTCTCGGAGTTGCCTGAGGGGGCAGTTGTTGGTACCAGCAGCTTAAGGCGGACCAGTCAGCTTTTAGGTTTTCGGCCTGACCTGGTTGTTAAACCGATTAGAGGCAATGTAAATACCAGGCTGGAAAAGCTTGCTGAGGAAGATTATGACGGGATAGTTCTGGCGGCAGCCGGGCTTGAGCGGCTGGGAATGACTGATAGAATTTCTGATTATTTTTCACCGAGAAGCTTTCTGCCGGCGGCAGGTCAGGGAGCGCTGGCGATTGAGATTGCCTCTGATAATGAGGGGATCAGGGAGTTTTTAAGCAGGTTGATTAACAAAGATCTTGAGAATGAGCTGACTGCTGAGAGAACTCTGCTGAAAGTTTTAGGTGGCGGCTGTCAGGTTCCTGTTGGAGCCTATGCCAGGGTGATTAATGAAGAGTTAACTCTTTACGGATTGGTTGGTTCCCTTGATGGTCAAAAGATAGTCAGGGATGAGATTACTGGCAGGCCTGAATTTGCCAGTCAGCTGGCCAGGGATTTAGCCGGTAAATTAAAAGAAGCTGGTGCATCTGAAATACTTGAGGAGGTTCGGAATGATGATGGGTAAGGTCTATTTAGTTGGTTCTGGTGCCGGGGATCCTGGACTTTTAACCTGCCGGGGTCGAGAGTTGCTAGAACGTGCAGATGAGGTTTATTATGACCGTTTAATGGAGCCTTCTCTGTTAAATTATGTTAAGGCTGGCTGCAAGTTGGTTTATGTTGGCAAAAAGCCTGGTGCCCACAGTATGGGCCAGGATGAGATAAATCGGAGGCTGGCTGAAGCTGCTGGCAGGTCGGAAGTTGTTGTTAGATTAAAGGGCGGAGACCCTTTGATTTTTGGCCGAGGCGGTGAGGAGGCTGATTATTTAAAGGCTAAAGGTGTTAAGTTTGAGATTGTGCCAGGGATAAGCTCAGCCATGGCAGCTCCTGCCTATGCTGGCATCCCGCTGACTCATAGAGGAATTGCCTCATCCTTTACTGTTCTGACCGGGCATCATGACCCGGAACAGGAGGATAATGAACATAACTGGCAGGCTTTAGCCCGGGGTTCAGATACGATTGTTGTTTTAATGGGGGTCGGTAATTTTCCTGGGATTCAGAAACAGCTGCTGGAGAATGGCCGGGATCCTGAGACCCCTGTTGCTTTTATAGAGCGGGGAACCTGGCCGGAACAGAATGTGCTGGTTAGCAGGTTAGGTGTGGCTGCTGAGGAAGCTGATCAGGCCAGGATAAAACCGCCGGCTATCATTGTGATTGGTGAGGTTGTTGGTTTGCGGGCTAGATTAAGCTGGGATAAAGATCTGCCTTTAGAGGGTTATCGGATTTTGAATACTCGGCCGGCTCATCAGGCCAGAGTTTTGACTGAACTGCTGGAGAGTGAAGGGGCTGTTGTTAGAGAGGCTCCAGCTATTTCGATTGAGCCGCCAGCAGATTATACTGAACTTGACAGGGCCCTGGATAGGCTGGAAGAATATAGCTGGGTGATCTTTACCAGTACCAATGGAGTTGATAATTTCTTTAATAGAATGAGAGTTAAGGGCCATGATATCAGGGAGCTGGCCGGGGTTAAACTGGCTGCTATTGGCAGCAAGACTGGAGCTGCCCTGGAGGATTTAGGTTTAAAACTTAATTTTGTGCCAGATGAATATGTTGCTGAGGGACTTGTGGCCGGGTTTGATCAGGCCGATGCTGGCGAAAAGGTGCTCCTGCCAAGAACTCCTCTGGCCCGGGAGACTCTAGCTGTCGGTCTTGAAGAAAAGGGCTATCAGGTTGATGAGTTAACAGCTTATCTGACTGAGGAGGCTGAGATGCCTGAGGATGTTCAGGGATTGATAGATGATGGGATGATTGATATTGTGACATTAACAAGTTCGTCGACTGTGAGATCACTGGTGAAATCTGCTGGTGGGGCTGAATATCTTGAGGGAATAATCGGGGCTGCGATTGGACCGATAACTGCTGAGACTGCCAGGGAGGCTGGTCTTGATGTACCTATTGTTGCTAAAGAATATACGATTGAGGGCTTGCGAGATGCTATTTTAGATTATGTTAGAAATATTGAAGGAGGAAGTTGATGATTTCTTTAAGTAAATTGCTGGCTGATGTTGATAGTTATGGGGATTCTTTGAGATATAGCCGTCATAGCAAAAAGGCCAGCAGCGGAACCAGAACTGATCGGGGACCGGTGATGGTCTGGAATTCAACAAAGGCCTGTAACTTAACCTGCCGCCACTGTTATGCCTCGGCTTGTGCAGAGCCTGCAGCTGATGAGCTCACGACTGAAGAGGGTTTTGAGTTGATTGATCAGCTTGAGGAATTAAATGTGCCGGTATTGCTTTTATCTGGTGGCGAGCCGTTGATGCGGCCAGATGTATTTGATTTGATTGGTTATGCCCGGGAGAAGGGTATCAGGGTGACTTTATCGACTAATGGAACTTTGATTGATCAGGAAGTTGCCAGGAAGATCAAGGATTTAGGGGTCAGTTATGTCGGGATTAGCCTGGATGGTTTAGAGGAGACCAACGATAGGTTTAGAGGCCAGGAAGGGGCCTTTAAATCTGCCCTGACAGGCATTAGAAACTGCCTGGAAATTGATCAGAAGGTTGGGTTAAGGTTTACTATTACCAGGGCTAATTATCAGGATATACCAGGGATATTTGAGTTATTGGAGCAGGAGAATATTCCCAGGGTCTGTTTTTATCATCTGGTGGCCAGTGGCAGAGGGGAGCGGTTAGGTTCTACGCCGATACCCCTGGAAGAAAAAAGGGCGATCATTGATGATCTGATAGAGAGAACTGATGAGTTTTTAAGTAAAGGTGGCGATCAGGAGATCTTAACTGTGGCCAACCATACTGATGCTATTTACTTATATTATAAGTTTTTATACGAGGATGATCCCCGGGCTGAGCAGGTTTTAAAATATATTGGTTTGAATCAGGGTAACCGATCTGGCCAGGCAATTGGCTGTGTCGACTGGCTGGGCAATGTCCATCCTGATCAGTTTTCCTTTGGACATACTTTAGGCAATATCAGAGAGGATAGGCTTGTTGATATCTGGAGAGATAAGCCTGCAGAGTTGCTTGTTAAGTTAAGAGATAGAGGAGAATATATTACTGGCCGCTGCAGTGAATGCAGCTGGTTTGAGAACTGTAGCGGTAATTTTAGGGCCAGGGCTGAGGCTGTGCTTGATGATTACTGGGCTTCTGATCCAGGCTGTTATTTGACTGATGAAGAGATTTACTCTAGAGGTGATGATATTAATGCAGATTAGGCCAAGAAGATTGCGGCAAGATAGTGGTTTAAGGTCTCTGGTCAGAGAGACCAGAGTTATGCCTGAGGATTTGATTTACCCATTATTTATTAAAGCAGGTGAAGGGATTAGAGATGAGATCGGTTCATTACCTGGTTGTTATCATCTTTCACCTGATGAGATGTTATTACAGGAGGCTGAAAAAATTGTTGAGGCCGGGCTGAAAGGTGTAATACTTTTTGGGCTGCCAGCTGATAAGGATGAAGTTGGCAGCAGGGCTAAGGCTGATGATGGCCCGGTTCAGAAGGCCTGTCGGTTATTGAAAAGGGAGTATCCAGAGCTTTATCTGATTACTGATGTCTGTCTCTGTGCCTATACTTCCCATGGCCATTGCGGTCTTGTTGATAATGGAGAGATTTTAAATGATAAGACTCTGCCTCATCTGGCTGAGATGGCTGTATCCCATGCAGAGAGTGGGGCTGATATGGTGGCTCCATCTGATATGATGGATGGCAGGGTTGCTGCTATCAGGGAAGAGTTAGATAAGAATGGCTATAAAGATATTCCGATTATGTCCTATGCTGCTAAATATAATTCGGCATTTTACGGGCCTTTTAGAGAGGCCCAGGGCTCGAGCCCGACAGATGGCGATCGTTCAAGCCATCAGATGGATTATGCCAATAGTCGGGAGGCTATGCGAGAGGTATTGCTTGATGAGGATGAAGGTGCTGATATCTTAATGGTTAAGCCAGCTCTGGCTTATCTTGATATTATAAAAGATGTTAGAGAAAAGACTGATCTGCCTGTGGCTGCTTATAATGTCAGTGGAGAATATTCGCTGGTTCATGCCGGGAGTGAAGCTGGCCTGGTGAATCGCTGGGAGCTGCAAAATGAGATTTTAACTGCTATTAAACGGGCTGGCGCTGATTTGATTATTACTTATGCGGCTTTAGAATTTGCCAATAGGTTTTCTGAAGAATACAGGAAGAGGGATAATTAAAATGAAGATGGTTTCCTGGAATATTACTAAACGCTGTAATTTATACTGTCAGCATTGTTACCGTGAATCTGGACCTGAAATAGATACGTCTGAGGAGTTGACGACTGAAGAGGGCTTTCAGTTGATTGATGATCTGGCTGAGCAGGGCTTTAGATTGTTGATTTTAAGTGGCGGTGAGCCGCTTTTGCGGGCTGACCTGGATAGTCTGATTGAATACGCCACTGAAAAGGGTTTGTATCCTGTTTTAGGGACAAATGCTCTTGATTTAACTGCTGATAGGGTTGAAGCTTTAAAAGCTGCTGGTTTGAAAGGTATGGGGATAAGCCTTGATAGTGCTTCCCCTGAGATTCATGATGAATTTAGAGGCCAGGAAGGTGCCTGGGAGAATACTGTGGAGAGCATTAAACTGGTCAGGGAATACGGAATCCCGGTGCAGATAAATACGACTATTTCTGAACAGAACTTTTTTGAACTGGAAGGAATTATTGAACTTGCTGAAGAATTAGGTGTTAGAGCTGTGCATCCTTTCTTTTTAGTTCCAACTGGCCGGGGCAAAGAGATTGAAGAGGATTCCTTAAGGGGCAAGAAATATCAGGAGATGATAGAATCTATTCTGGATAAGGCGGAGGAAGTTGAGATTGAATTAAAGCCGACCTGTGCGCCCCAGTTTCTGCCTCTGGCTAAAGAGAGAGGCTTTGAGATGCGTTTTAGCCGGGGCTGTCTGGCTGGTGTCTCTTATTGCTGTATTCTGCCGGAAGGTGAAGTTCATATCTGTCCATATCTCCCGGTGGCAGCAGGTAATTTGAAAGAGCAGAGTTTTTCTGAGATCTGGCAGAATAGCGAAGTTTTTGAGGATTTAAGGGATTATGATAAATATGAAGGCAAATGTGATAGCTGCAAATATCTTGGAATCTGTGGAGGTTGCAGGGCCAGAGCCTTTTATTACTCTGATGGCAATTATTTAGCTGGGGATCCCTGGTGTGGTGTTAAGACCAATGAGTAATTTAGATACTGAAACCAGGAGGTTATTAACAGAGGCCCAGGAAGGAATTGAGATTGCTGGCAGGCCTTTTAGGAGTCTGGCTGAACGTGCTGGTATAGAGGAATCTGAGGCTATAGATATACTTAATGATTTAAAAGGTGATATTATCAGGCGCTTTGGTGGGGTATTTAGATCTGGCCAACTTGGTTTTAAGAGTACTCTGCTGGCAGCTTCTGTGGCTGAGGCTCGGATTAGGGCTGTTGCCAGGGAGATTAATAAATTGCCTGGAGTTACTCATAATTACAGGCGTTCCCATGATTATAATTTATGGTTTACGCTGACTGTTGGACCTGAAGATAGCCTGGATCAGAAGATTAGCAAGCTGGAAGAAGATTTGGATATTGAAATTTTGCAACTTCCTGCGATTAAGAGATATAAACTCGGGGTTAAACTTGATCTCCAGGATAAAGGCAAAATGGAAACTAAAGCCAGGGATGCTGGAGATAAAGGTTCCGGTCAGGCTGATGAGGTTAGAGAAGCCAGGCAGGATATTTATCGACCAGATCAACTGGATAGGAATATAATTGCTCTGCTGCAGGAGGATATCGAGCTGGTGGCCAGGCCTTTTAAGGTGATAGCCGATAGCTGTGGCTGTGGCGAGGATGAAGTTCTTGCCAGGCTCAAGCAGATGAAGGAGGCCGGTGCATTAAAACGGATTGCTCCTTTATTATATCATCGCCGGAGTGGCTATCAGGCGAACGGGATGGTTGTCTGGAAGATGGCTGGATCTGAGATAGATGAGGCTGGT
Organism: Halonatronomonas betaini; assembly: GCF_015666175.1. Classification (NCBI taxonomy): domain Bacteria; kingdom Bacillati; phylum Bacillota; class Clostridia; order Halanaerobiales; family Halarsenatibacteraceae; genus Halonatronomonas; species Halonatronomonas betaini. Next base: position 112,110 of record NZ_JADPIE010000007.1, read on the forward strand.
TATCAGCTGGCTGCCTTTGATCAGGTGAGTCATTGTTATCATCGGCCGGCATATCCACCAGATTGGCCTTTTAATCTGTATGCCATGACCCATGCAAAAACCCAGGCTGGATTGGAAGCTACTGCTGAAGAGATGGCTGAGGAGATTGGAAATAAAAATTATCAGATTATTTATAGTTTAGAGGAATTCAAGAAGTCGAGCATGAAATATTATAGCTTTAATGGGAGGGGCTAAAGATGTACGAGAAATCTTATGAGGAATATAAGCGGGCCTGTGATCTGTTGCCTGGCGGTGTAAATAGTCCAGCCAGGGCATTTTCATCTGTTAAGGAGAACCCGCTTTTTATTGAAAAAGCACAGGGTAGCAGGATTTTTGATATTGACGGCAATGAATATATTGATTTTATTGGTTCCTGGGGGCCGATGTTATTTGGCCATAATAAAAAGGAAATTGTTGAGGCTGTAAGGGGCCAGCTTGAAAAGGGAACAAGTTATGGAGCCCCAACTGTTGTTGAGACTGAGATGGCTGAAGAGATTGTTAAGTTGATTCCCTCTATTGATCGGGTGAGAATGGTTAATTCAGGTACTGAGGCAACTATGAGTGCGATCAGACTGGCCAGAGGATATACTGGCCGGGATAAAATTATAAAGTTTAATGGCTGTTATCATGGCCATGGCGATAGTTTCTTGATAAAAGCTGGTTCAGGTCAGGCTACTTTAGGTCTGCCAGATAGCCCAGGTGTTCCTGCTGAGCTTGCCCGTCTAACTATTAGCCTGCCCTATAATGATAAGGAGGCTATTAAAGAGGTTTTTGCTGAAGAGGGTGATGAGATAGCAGCTGTTATTCTGGAGCCTGTTGCTGCCAATATGGGGGTAGTTCCTCCAGCAGAAGGCTATCTTGATTTTTTGCGAGAGATTACTGAAGAACATGGCAGTTTATTGATCTTTGATGAGGTTATTACTGGTTTTAGAATGGCCCCAGGTGGAGCTCAGGAATATTATGGTGTTGAGGCTGATCTGACCTGTCTGGGCAAGATTATCGGTGGCGGTCTGCCTGTTGGTGCTTACGGCGGTAAGAAAGAGATTATGGATGAGGTTGCTCCATCAGGGCCGGTATATCAGGCCGGTACTTTATCTGGTAATCCGCTGGCGATGGCAGCAGGGCTAGAGATGATGAAATTGATTCAGGAGCCTGGTGTTTATGAGGAGCTAAAAGAGAAGGCAGATTATTTAGCTGCCGGGCTCGGAGAAATTGCTGAAAAGTCCAGCCTTAAGCTGTCTGTGAATCAGGCCGGCACTTTAGTTAGTCTTTATTTTACTGATGAAGAAGTTGTTGATTATGAAACTGCAACCAGTTCAGATACTGATTTATATGCGGAATATTTTCAGGAGATGCTTAAGGAAGGTATATATCTGGCGCCTTCACAATATGAGGCCATCTTTTTATCTATGGCCCATGATAAAACTGAACTGGATAAGTTTTTAGATGCTGCAAGAGTTGCAATCAGCCGGATTGAATAGTTTTTGCTAAAATTTAGCTAAAAAGGATGGTATTATGGTTAACCTGGGACAGTATTATAGTATCTGGAATGAGGCAATAGTTCTTGCCTGGCCGGTAGTTCTCAATCATATTTTCACAACAGCTATGAGGACGACTGATATGCTTTTAATGGGATTTTTTGGGCCGGCGGCTGTTACTGCTGTTGGCCTGGGTGATGTCTGGGAACGGCTTGTTTTAAGATTTGGGCTTGGCCTGGGTACCGGGAGTATTGCCCTGATTTCCCAGGAGACCGGGGTTGAAGAGGTTAGAAGTGAAGCCGGGAGTTCCGATGAAGTCTTGTCTCAGGTTTTATTAACTGGTGTTGTAATTAGTCTGCCTTTTTTGCTGGTTGGTCTGCTTTTTTCAGATTTTCTAATAGCTATTTTAGGTGCGGCTCCAGAGGTTATTCAACTTGGAGCTGAGTATTTAATGATCATTCTGGCTGCTGCTCCTTTTAGAATGATAACTCTTATTTCTGACAGGTCATTACAGGGGACAGGCGATACCAGAACACCGATGGTTGTTAATGTGATAAGTAATGTTGTAAATATTGTGCTTTCAGTTGGCCTGGCTTTAGGAGTTGGGCCATTTCCTGAAATTGGAGTGGTTGGTGTTGGCTGGGGTACCTTTGTTGCCAAACTGGTGGCTGCTCTAATGTATCTTGTGATATTTACTTTTTCTTTTAGTCATTTAAGCCTGGGTCTGCCTGATGATGGCTGGGATTTAATAATCGTTAAACAGTTATTTAAGATTAGTCTGCCTAGAATACTCCAGGGCGGGTATCAGAGTCTGATTACATTTCCCTTTAATGCTTTAGTTTTACTCTTTGGAACTGAAGCTGCAGCGGCCTATCATATTGCCAGAAGGGTTCACCAGCAATTGGTGGCTCCCCTGCATAGAGCTTATGGCACTGTAACGACTATTATGACTGGCAAGGCTTTAGGGATGGATAAGCCTTTTGAAAGCAAAAAGATAACTGATGCTATGTTATGGCTGACAGCAATTACAATTACTGCCGGTGGAGTGGTTTTATTTGTGGGGGCACCGGTTCTAACAGGATTTTTCACTGATGATCCTGTAACTTTAAATCATAGTATCAACTTTTTGAGAGCTTTAGGGATTGGGGCGCCTATTTTAACCCTTTATGGAGTGCTTTCTGGCTTACTGTCATCTGCTGGAGATACAAGGACGCCATTTTACGGGCTGGTAATCAGCCAGACATCTTTTAAGTTAGGTTTAAGTTATTTGCTGGCAGTTCCAGCCGGGATTGGTTTGCCAGGAATATTTATAGGCATGGTCCTTGATTTTATAGCAAGAGCCGGCTGGGTTGCCAGAAGATATTTATCTGGTGACTGGGCAGATGAGGCAAGGGTTATGATTGATGAGCGACATAAAAGTCAGAATTAATTTTTCTGTTCCAGTTCTTCCAGTTTCTCTTCAAGTATCTCTATTTTTTCAGTTAGTTCATGGTTGGTTTTACGGACTTTATAGATATAAAAGAATATTAATATCCAAAAAATCAAATATGCTGTAGATAAATAGTTCATATTAATGGCTTTAGGGAGCCATGCCCTCCTTTCTTCTTAAAGTATTCTGGATCTTTTCAACTCTTTCTTTATTTTTAAGTTGCTTGATTTTAAGAGAAATCAGTTGCAGGTATAGAATTGTGATAGCAAGGACTGAAAAGATTAAAACCTGGATCATCCTTGGGCTTAAGCCTGTTCCGCCGACTTCTATTACTACTGGATGGATTGTTCTCCACCAGCGGATAGAGAAAAAGACCAGGGGAACATTGACAAAGGCTATGATTCCGAAAACTGCGGCCAGGCGCTGCTGTTTTTCGTTTTCTTCATCCTGGAGAGCCAGTCGGAGAAATAGGTAACCTAGATACATAAGCCAGAGTATTAAGGATGTGGTTAGCCTGGGATCCCAGGTCCACCAGGTATTCCAGGCAGAACGGCCCCAGAGCATACCTGTACCTAAAACTATTGTTGTAAATATAACGCCTATTTCTGCTGAAGCCAGGGCAATTCGGTTGTATCCAGTCTCTTTTTTCCGAAGATAAAGGATACTTGCAATAAAAACTATAAAGAATGCAAAGAAACCTACCCAGGCTGAACCGACATGATAATAGAAAATCCTCTGGACATCGCCCATCACCCTTTCTTTAGGGGCGTAATGGAAGATGGCAAGAATTGATAAAGGGATTATTATTCCTAATAGGTAGAATAGATATTTTTCAATTTTATTTAGAAAATCTCGCATAATATTGGCCTCCAACAATTTATATTATTCGGTCATTAAATATGGCGCTAAAAGATAGCTGATTAATGTTGAGATAATATTGTAAATGAGCATAAATAATAACCAGAAGTAGAGCTGGTTGTAATCTAACTGGCTAAAATATAATACCCGGGTTGTTTCGATAGCAGCAAGGATAAGGGGAATCAGGACCGGTAATAATAATACCGGTAATAGAATATCGCTGATTCTGGTAGATGTTGCCAGGGCTGCTAATAAGGAACCTGTTGATGCCAGGCCATAATTGACCAGTAAAACAATAGGTAGTAGCCAGAATGGGCCTGAGATCGGGATTGCATCAAAAAGAATAAAAAGTACAGGACTTATTATTACTGATAATAATAAAAAAAGCAGATAATTAGCAAAGATTCTGGCCAGTAGAAGCATCTCTCTGGAAATTGGGGCCATCAGGATGGCTGTCTGGCAGGAATTTTCTGTATCCCGGATAAATGATCTATTTAAAACAAGCATCACTGCAAAGATCTGGGTAAACCAGTAGATTCCAGGGAAAAAGTTTTGAAGCTGGTTCTGTCCCGGGAGAAAGGCCATGCTAAATATTGTTCCTGCAAGCAGGGCAAAAAGCAGGATTGCACCAGAAAGCTGTCCGGTATTTTTTTCTAACTGGATATCTTTTTTTATTAGTAAGATTGCTGTCTTAAGCATCTCCATTTAATATGTCACCTGCAAGTATTTTATCATAATTTTTAATAAATGTATCAAGCTCATCTTGATTTTGCTTTTTTGAGCGCTTGATTATTTTTCCAGCCTGTAGAATCATCCAGTTATCAGCAAGCTTAAAGCCCTGTCTGATATTATGGCTGGTAAATAAGACAGGAATATTTCTGTTCTGGTTGATTAATTTTATGAGAAAATTGGCTGATTTAGTATCCAGGCCGGTAAAGGGTTCATCCAGTAGAAGTAAATCTGGTGAATTTAAAAATGTCCTGCAAATAGTTAGTTTCTGCTGCATGCCTCTAGAATATTTACGGACTGGTTCATTTAACCAGAGTTCCAGTCCAGCTGCTTTTATTAAATTTTTTATTTTATTGTTTAAGTTATTTGTTTTATAAAGCTGGCCGAAGAATTCCAGGTTTTCCCTGGCAGTTAGATCTTTATAGAGAAATAATTCGTGACCTATGTAACCTATATTAAAATCTTTAAGATCAGGATGGTTTAACCAGCTAATTTTGCCTGAATCAGGTTTCCAGATACCGGCAAGAAGCTTGAGTAAAGTTGATTTACCTGCTCCATTAGGACCAAAGAGAGCTGTTATCTGGCCTGGTGATAATTTAAAACTGATATCATTTATTATATTATAGCCATCTCTAGAAAATTTAAGATTACTGGCCTGGTAATTCTTTATTCTATTTTTTTCGGCAATCAATTTACCTGCTCCTCGTACTGTGAAGGGCACTGGAATAGAATCTGTTCAGCTTTGAGACTATTATCCTGATAATAACCCTCTACCAGGATTAAGTCATTGTTTTTAAGATTATCTGGTTCTTCATCATTGAACTTTATATCGAGCAGGTCATCTGTTTCCGGATCTCTTATGGTAAATTCCAGGTTTTCTGTTTCAGAGTTCCAGGTTATTGTTTCAGGCAGAAGTACTCCAGAAATCCTTAAATATCTATCTGAATCAGGAGTCTCTTCTAAAAGCTCAGAGACCTTCATATAATAAGCTGAAGATTGGGAGTAATTATTTATTATTAAAAAAGATAATATAGAAACTATTACGATGGTAAAAATTATTACTTTAGTTTTATAAGACAGGGTTTTCATGGTTAGAAAGTCCTCCTTTTATGGCTAAAATATTAGAGAAAAATTTAATAAGCTCTATATGACTTATTCTATTTTATATTAGGAATTCCTGCTTAAATAAAATTCTCTTTTTTCTTTTAAAAAGGCTGGTATTTTGTTGCTTAATTTGCTATAATTTAAGTAATGACTATGCATAAACCAAAAGGGGGTGGAGACCATGCGTCAAACCAGGTTAATTTTTGTTATGATTTTTGGACTTATAATGATAAATATATTTATGCCTGGAGTAGTAGAGGCAGATAGCTTGAGTAATCCAGATACCTGGTTGCAGAGATTTAACGGTAATGATGTCAGGCAGGTCTTTGCTCTTGATAGTACAGGTCTTGAACTTCCTGATGATAACTTCAAGCAGTTTTCTGATGAAGGGCAGGAAAAACTTTTTGCACTAGCATCTCAATTTGGTGAAGAACAGTATGAGGAAGATGAATTATTCTCAATGGTTCAAAATTCTGAGGGAATCAGGGATTTAAGAGAGGTTCTGCAATTAAATAATACTGATAATAATAGAATTGATCTTCCCTTTGGCAGGGAGGCATATATTTCAGCTGATCAGAGATCCGGGGAAACTGAGAGGGGCGAAGAAAGTTTAACAAGTTTTAACCTTTCATATGATATGAACCCTAACATGACAATTAGAGCTGGAATAGGCCAGAGATCTAGCTCATCCTGGGAAGATAGTGAACTTGAAATTGATGAAGATGATTTAATAGATGAATCTGTTGAAAATTCCAGCGATACTGTTACAGCGGCAAATATAGATAATTTTGATGATAGCCAGAATGTTGAATCTGATGTTGAGGCTGTTCAAGCTGCTGAAGAAATCCAGTCTCAGTTTATAGAGCAGTTAAGTGAAATGGCTCAACTTGGAATATCATATCAGCCGGCAAGTAATGTTTTTGTTTCAGCTGATTATATTTCAGATAATATCTTTAATCCTTCTGGAGGAAGCTCTACTGTTTTTGGGCTTGAATATCAGGATAATTTGGGTAATATCAGGGCCAGTTATCAGATTGACAATTATGAAGAAATGAGACAGACTATTACAGGTCTTGAACTTGACTTGCTTGATTTAGCCACTTTAAGTACTTCTTATAAATTATTTGATATTAATAATCTTCAGGATACTTTAGAGAGCCAGGGCGGCTGGGAACTTGATATTGGCCTGGATTTAAATGTTACTGATAGCAGTAGATTATCCATTGGTTATCAGATGCTGGATAGTTTGAATTCAGCTGGAGAAATGCCAGAATTTGATCAGGTAGAATCAAATGTTCAGGCAAGTTTTGAAATTCGTTTTTAATAAACTTTTTGAAAATATGTCAGTTATATAAAATTTTTGACCGGTCGGTACCGATAACCCGTCCGGTCTTTTTTTTGAAAGTTGTTTGAAAGGTGGTATAATGATGAGTAGGCTGAGTAGATCGGTATTTCTGGTTTTTTTATTTGTAATATTATTTTCTTCTGTGGTGGCTGCTGAAGATCAGCCATATATTATTGATGCAGATACTATTACATATGATTATGATCTACAGGAGTTAACAGCCAGTGGAAATGTCTTTTTTCGGATTCCTGGTTTAGAGGTTGAATCTGATGATATTATTGTTTATATAGTTAACAATGAAATCCGGGCTACCGGCGATGTTAAACTGAGGACTGAAGAAGAGAGTATTAAAGGTGAAGAATTATTTTTTAATTATAATATCGGTGAAGGTCAGATTTTAGCAGCAGAAAGTGAGATTGATAGTCTTAATTTTACTGGGGGTAGGATAGCTATTGTTAGTGAAATGGATCACGCCATTGAAGTTGAGGAAGCTGTTCTAACACCATGTATTCAGCCTGATCCTCATTATAGATTAGAGGCAGATACAATTAAGATATACCCAGGAGATAGAGCTGTAGCTGAAGATGTTTCTTTTTACTGGGGGAATAACAGGATATTTACTCTAGGCAGTTATGTATTACATTATGAAAAAGATGAAGAGACTGGCGAGGAGAGATTATCCAGGCCGGTTCCGACATATCAAATAGGATATGATACTGTTGAGGGGTTATATCTTGAGTTGGAGTACAATTATGAGTTATTCGATAGAACTTCAGGTGGCTTTTATTTCACTAATACTCAGAGAGGTCTGCAACTTTTTAGTGCTACTAATCACTTTAGTCTAGTGGAAAATTTAGATCTTAACACAAATTATTCCAGGGAAGAGATTGATGAGCCTGATGATGATGAATTGGAGTATGAAGAGATTTTTGAGTCGATATTAACCTATAAACCTGTTGATTTTTTTGAGATTGAAACAGGCCTTTTATATCATGATGAGGAAGATGAAATTTCTGAACGTTATTTTGCAGGCTGGAATCATCAGTTGACAGAGGATTTTACTATTAGTGGTAAACAGAGCAGAGAACTTGAGTATATAATAGATGCGAGAGATGAGGCGGATATAGCAAAACCTTTAGAATTAACTTTTGATTATAATCCTTCGCCATTCAGGTTTAAATATGATTATACCTTTGATTTTATGTCTGATGAATATCGCCAGGAATATTTATTAAGGAATAGGCTTGATGGAATTGATATTAGTTTTTATCAGGATTATAGAAATGGTGAATTGGATAGACAGAGTTATCAAATTTCTGGAAGAAATTATATGAACTGGAGAATGAGATATCGCTCAGGTTATAGCCTGGAATATTTACCCTATCTGGATATATCAAAATCTCTGCCCCATGGGTTTAATCTGGCTGCAGGTATGGGGAGATTAAATGAAAAAGGCAGAGAGACAGGCCATATAGAGATTAAACCTGGCTGGGCTGGTTCTGTGGAAATAACTGATGGCTGGACTGTAGAAGCTAGAGGTGATTATAACTGGTATTATTATATAAATAGGCCTGAACAACGCTCCTATGCAAATATGACTACAGGAATTGGTCTAAGATTTGAGCAAGAGACAGAATCTGGTTATTTAGTTGCTGGAGGTTTGCGTCAGGAACGGGTCTGGGCCAGTGGTGATCCATATCTTGAACGAGATGAAAAGGCTGAAAAGGAGTCATACTGGCCAGAAATTAATTTTAGGATACCTACAGAGTCTCCTCAATCCAGTGTTAGCATTGAGTTTTCTGGTAAATATGAGCGAGACAAGTCTGAATGGGATAGAATTAATATAGGTTTAACAAGAAGATTGGATTGCTACAGCTATGGAATAGAAGCTGAACTATCTAATGATAGACCAGCAATTTCCTTTAGTTTTGACCTTGACCTTTAAATTATGGTATAATTATCTCGTATATTTAAAGCTTGAATAATCGTTCGTTAACATGACAGATAATTAATATTTATATTGTGGAGATGAAATTAATTATGATAGGAAAGCAGGAGTTAGATTTAGATGTAGCTGAATCTGCCAGAATATCTTCTGAGGCAAGTATCAGCGATGGGGTAAAGATTGGCCCCAGGGTTATTATAGGTCCAGATGTTGTGATCGAGAAGAATACTGTGCTGGAGGCAGATGTAGAGATTGTCGGTAAGACCTATATTGGCAGCGGCAACCATATTGGCCGAGGGGTTTTATTGGGATATCCTCCTCAGCATACCGGTTATCAGGGAGAGCCAACCCAATTGGTGATTGGTAGTGATAATTATTTTGGGCCAGGAGTTACTGTTCATAGGGGAACTAAAGATACTGGTGAGACTAGAATTGGTTCAGGTAATTATTTATCGGCCTTTGCTCACATTGCCCATGATTGTCAGTTAGGTGATAGGATTAGAATTGGTAACAATACTCAGGTTGCTGGACATGTAGAAATAGGTTCTGAAGCTGAAATTGGGAATCAGGTAGGTATTCATCAATTTGTTAGAATAGGAAGGGCCTCTATTTTAAAGAGTTCTTCTAAGGTAATTAAAGATTTGCCTCCATTTTTTAAGGCTGAAGGTCATCCAGCTAAATTATCAGGGTTAGGTAAATGTCGGGGAGAAGAGTTTAAATTAATTATGGCCAGAGTATATGAATATATTTGTTATTCAGGTTTAAATATTAGTCAATCGATAGAAAAAATTAAAAACGAATTTAAAGCAGCAGAGATCACAGAACTTATTGCTTTTATTGAGAATAGTTCACGGGGAATCTGTCGCTAAATTAGGAGGATATGAATAAGTTATGAGTAAAGTGAAGATTGGTGTTATTGGTGTTGGTAGCATGGGCAAGAATCATGTAAGGTCATATGCAGCCTTAAAGCATCTATGTGATTTAAAAGGAGTATTTGATCTTGATGGAGAAAGAAATATAGGGATTGCAGAAAGCTATGGAGTTGAAGCTTATAATTCTGTAGACGATTTAATGAGTGAGGTTGATGCTGTAAATATTGCTACACCTACAACCACTCATTTTAAACTTGCAATGAAAGCTATTGATAAGGGATTACATATTTTAATTGAGAAACCTATTACTAATTCAGTTGAGGAAGCTCAGGCTATTTTGAATGCTGCTAAAAAGAAGGATCTTATTGTTCAGGTAGGGCATATAGAACGGTTTAATCCTGCCATACAGGCTCTGCCAGATATTTTAAAGGATGAAGAAATAGTTGCTCTCCATGTTGAGAGAATGGGGCCATATGATCCAAGGATTGATGATACTGATGTGATACAGGATTTGATGATTCATGATATAGATGTAGTTAGCTCTTTAGTTCCAGGAGATATTACAAATGTCTCTGCTACTGCTAGAAAAGTTGATTCAGAAAAACATATGGATTATGCTGTAGCTAATTTAAGTTTAGGAAATGGAGCTATTGCTACTTTAACTGCCAGCAGGGCGACAAAGAAAAAAGTAAGAGCACTGTCAATAACTACAACTAATTCCTATATTGAGCTTGATTATTTGCAGCGGAAAATAGTTGTAACAGGCCGCCAGGATATTATGGCCGATAGTTCTGAATATAAAAGAAATAATGAATATGAAGAGACTTATAGTAATGATGAGGAACCATTAAAGTCACAGTTAGCTCATTTTATTAACTGTATTAATAATGGCACCAGGCCGTTAATTAATGGGTCAGATGGTTTAGAAGCTTTAAAATTAACTAAGGTAATTCAACATCAGGTATATAATAAAGATAAACAAATCAATATAGCAAGATCTAATTAGGAAGGATTTTGAAAATATGATTCCAATTGCAAATCCAGAAATTACAGATTTAGAAAAAGAAAGTGTTATGAAGGTCATGGATAGCGGCATGCTTGCTTCTGGGCCAAGGGTAAAGGAATTTAATGATAAGTTTGCTGAATATGTTGGAGCGGATTATGGTATTGCCACAACCAGTGGGACAACAGCTTTAGATGTGGCTGTAAAGGCTACTGGATTAGAAGAAGGAGATAAGGTGATTACAACACCTTTTACATTTATTGCAAGTTGTAATTCATTGCTCTATAGCGGAATTGAACCAGTTTTTGTTGATATTGATCCATTAACCTATAATATTGATTCCTATAAGGTTTTAGAAAAATTGGAGGAAGATCCTGATATTAAAGGGATTATGCCGGTACATCTATTTGGACAACCAGCTGATATGGATACAATTATGAGGCTTGCTAGAAAATATGATTTAATAGTAATAGAAGATGCTGCCCAGGCTCATGGAGCTGAGTTTGCCGGTGAGCCAGTTGGTGGAATAGGAACTGCAGGAATTTTTAGTTTTTATCCTACAAAAAATATGACAACTGGTGAAGGTGGAATTGTTGTTACATCTGATAAAGAAGTCGCAGATAATGCAAAGCTCTTGATTAATCATGGTTTGACTGATCGCTATTATCATGAAGAGTTAGGCTTTAATTATAGAATGACTGATATTGCAGCAGCTATTGGTCTTGAGCAGTTAAAGAAGTTAGATGATTTTAATAAATCCCGGAGAGAGAATGCTATGAAACTTACTGAAGGGATATCTGATTTAAATTGGTTAGTTACTCCAAAGGTAGCTGAAAAAAGATCTCATGTTTTTCATCAGTATACAATAAGGGTTATTAACGGCTTCAGGGATGATTTAGTTGAGCATCTTGAGGAGAACGGTATAGGCTATGGAATTCATTATCCTAGACTTGCCTATCAGCAGCCAATTTATAAAAAACTTGGTTATGATAGTTTTGATTGTCCTGAAGCTGAAAAAGCTTCGAGACAGGTTCTTTCGTTACCTGTTCATCCGGCTTTAAGTGATGAGAATATTAATGAGGTTATAAGAGTCCTTCGTGCCTTCAAACCAGGAAAATGAAATTAATAGAAAATCATGATATAATATTTTTATGGGAAAAATACAACTTCGTATTTATTTAGATAGTTTGATAAGTTTGATAAAGGGGGATTAACCTTGAGTTATAAGTCAAAATACCGTGATTGGTTATTGAATGATTATTTTGATGAGGAGACCAAAGAAGAATTAGAATCAATTCAAGATAATGAGCAAGAGATAGAAGATAGGTTTTATAAAAATTTAGAGTTTGGAACCGGTGGTATGCGTGGGAAAATGGGTGCCGGCACTAACAGAATGAATAAGTATATAGTAAGGAAAGCTACTCAGGGGCTTGCCAATTATATTATCAATTACAGTGAAGATGGGAAAGAAAATGGTGTTGTAATTGCTTATGATTCGAGACATAAATCTAGAGAGTTTGCTGAAGAGACAGCTCTTGTACTGGCTGGGAATGGTATAAAAGCTTATCTTTTTAGTGAATTAAGACCTACTCCAGAACTATCTTTTGCTGTTAGAGAATTAAATGCAGAAGCAGGGGTAGTTGTAACAGCAAGTCATAACCCTCCTGAATATAATGGTTATAAAGTTTATGGGAGCGATGGTTGTCAGTTAGTTCCTGATAAAGCCAGGAAAGTTATAGCAGAAATTAATGAACTTGATGATTTTTCTTTAATAAAGAGAATGGATAAATCAGAAGCAGAAGAAGAAGGTCTTTTTAAAATTTTAGGGTCTGATATGGATGAAAAATATCAAGAAGCAGTAATTGATGTTTTGCCAGATGTTGAGCTTGCAAATAAAGCAGGTAATAATCTAAAGATTATTTATACTCCGCTTCATGGTACCGGTAATAAACCGGTCAGAGATATTTTGAGTACCCTGGGATTTAAAGAGATGATGGTTGTACAGAGACAGGCTGAGCCAGATCCAGATTTCTCAACTGTTACTAGTCCTAATCCAGAAGATAGAGATGCCTATACTCTGGCTCTAGAACTGGCTGAAAGTTATAATCCAGATTTAATTATGGCTACAGATCCTGATGCAGATAGGTTAGGAGCTTTAGTTAAGGATGGCGAGGGCTATACTGCTTTAAACGGGAATGAGATTGGTGTTTTGATGGCAGATTATCTTTTGAGCAGGAAGAAAGAGGAAAATCTATTGCCAGATAATCCTGTAATTATTAAAACTATCGTTTCTACAGAAATGATTAGACCTATAGCTGATAAATATAATACTATTGTAAAAGATGTTTTAACTGGTTTTAAATATATCGGTGAAGAGATTAAAAAGATGGAAACTACTGATGAAGAGTTCATCCTGGGGTTTGAGGAAAGTTTTGGTTATTTAACTGGTACTTATGTAAGAGATAAAGATGCGGTTAATGCAGCGGCTTTACTTGCTATGATGGCTCTTTATTATCAGGAAGAACGAGAGATTAATCTGCTTCAGAGATTATCTGAATTAAGGGAAGAACATGGTTTCTTTCTTGAAGATCTAGAGTCTATGCGCCTTGAAGGTAAAGAAGGCCAGGAAGAGATAGAAAGAATTATTGCTTCATTAAGAGAAGAGTGCCCTGCTGAAATTGCAGGAGAGGATCTTGTAGTTTTTAAGGATTATTTAAGCAGGATTTCAAGGGATTTAAAAAGTGGAGAAGAAAGAGAGATTAATTTACCAGAATCTAATGTGCTTCAGTTTATTTTAGCTGATGAAAGTAAAATTACAATTAGACCTTCCGGAACAGAGCCTAAGTTGAAGTTTTATTTTGCGGTTAGAGCTAATTCAGAAGAGAATGCAAAATCCAGGCTAGAAAATTTAAAAGAGAAGTTTTTAGTAATGATTGATAAAGTTTAGAAGGTAAGTTGTTGGAAATAATTCCGGCCGGTTGTATTTTGCCGGTCGGTTTTTGTTTTAATAAAATACTTAGGGGGCAGATATTGATGAGAGTAAAAAAAGCAGTAATACCAGCAGCTGGCTATGGAACTAGATTATTACCTGCTTCAAAATCTATTCCAAAAGAGATGTTGCCAATTGTTGATAAACCGACAATTCAGTATGTTGTTGAGGAAGCTGTAGAATCTGGAATTGAAGAAATATTATTAATTACCAGTAAAGGCAAAGAAAGCATTGAGAATCATTTTGATCATGATCTTGAACTGGAACTGGTTTTAGAAAGAAAAGAGAAATATGATCTGCTGGAAACAGTTGAAAAGATATCTGATTTGATTACAATACATACAGTCAGGCAGAAAGAACAGTTAGGACTGGGCCATGCTGTTGCCTGTGCTGAAAGTTTTGTTGGTGATGAGCCTTTTGCTGTTTTATTAGGCGATGATATTATCGTAAATGATAAACCAGTAACCAGGCAATTAATTGAGCATGCTGAAGAGACTGATTCACCAGTTATTGGCTGTCAGGAAGTTTCTAAAAAAGATATCTGTCTTTATGGAGCGGTAGAATTTAGTGAAAGATCAGGTAGAAGAGCAAAAGTTAGTGATATGGTTGAAAAACCTGATCCTGAAAAGGCTCCTTCAAATCTTGCAGTTTTAGGAAGATATGTTTTAACACCTGATATTTTTCCTATTATAGCTGAAACTAAACCTGGTAAAGGTGGAGAAATTCAGCTGACAGATGCATTAAAAACTCTTGCTAAAAAAAGAAGGTTAGAAGCCTATGATTTTGAGGGCGATCGCTATGATGTTGGCAATAAATTAGGATTTTTAAAGGCCTCTGTGGAATTTGCTTTATTACGAGATGATCTAGGTGAAGAATTTAGAGAATATCTAAATAATCTGGAGTATTAGGAAGGGGCAGGTTTTATGTTGAAAAAAATTGGTTTTTTTATAATTGTATTAAGCTTGGTATTATTAATTTCATATGAGGTTGAGGCTGAAACTACTCTTGAACCTTTAATGTCTGCAGAAGCACTGGCCAGACCATATGGTATGGGGGGAGCATTTACAGCAGTAAGTGATGATCCCTCTGCACTGGTTTTTAATCCAGCCGGGTTATATCAATCTGGCAGAGTTGGATTTTTAGCCAGTGGAGGTCTGGTTGCAGATGATGTATTTCAGTATGGAGAGTTAGCTGAAACTATCGATAACTTTTCTGAAGATGCTGATAGCCCTGAGGATTTTCTGGATAGTTTACCTGATGAGGTAAACCTGACAGGCCAGGGATTACTGGGCTTTAAACTCGGTTCTGCAGGAGCTGGCGGAAATTTTCAGGCCAGGGTTAAAGGAGAGAAAAACGATTCAGGAGCCAGTTATGATTATCAGCTTCTTCAGGATGGCCGTTTAGGCCTTTCAGGCGATATATTTACTATACCTGCGGAAGTGGGGATAGCTTCTTATGGTGTCAATATTCGGTATCAGCGTTTAACTAGAGGTGAATATGAATTAGAGATAAATGGGAATGATCCTTCACAAAGTCAATGGCAGGCAACTGATTCAGGCCTTGCTCTTGATGGCGGTTTAATGTTGCAGATGACCCCGATGGTTAAACTGGGAGTTATGATTGAAAATTTATGGGCTGCTGATCTTGAGCTGGCAGCTGATGAAAGAGTTTATTCCTATAATAATGGCTGGGAATTGGATGAGAGAATTCCTCGCCAGGAAAAATACAGTCCAGCAAGAAGCTCCAGGATTGGTGTTTCTGCCAGGGTTCCGGTAATTGGGACTACCCTTGCTGCAGATATTGACAATTTTCCGATTTTAACTGAAGATAAAGCAGGAGATCCAGTACTTTATCTGGGGTTTGAAAATGATATGTTATTTCGGCTTGTAACAGTTAGAGGTGGAACCTATAGTGAGCCTGATGGTGAAAGAGTATTTACAGCTGGTTTTGGCTTGAATTTTGCCGGAGGTAGTGCTGATTTAGGCGCTGGATTTGCCCCTGGAGGAAATAGAAGTAGTATCCAGGCTGCTGTAAGTCTTGATTTATAATTTGATATAAGAAATCCCCTGCCTGTGGCAGGGGTTCTTTGCCTTTATTGAATTAGCAATTAGAAGAATTTTCTTCTATGCAATTTAATTTTGAGAGTACATTATAAATATTTTTTGAAGAATCCTGCAATATTTTAAGATCCTCATCACTTAAGACTGACAAATGCTCTGAAAGCTTTTCTTCAATTTTTTCTTTCACATCTTCAACATATTTTATTCCAGAATCTGTTAAAGATATTCTTGTTTTACGCCGATCTTCACTATCTCTTGTTCTAGAGGTATAACCCATTTCAGAAAGCTCATCTACAGCCCGGCTACAGTTTGAGCTTGACATTGTGTTTAGTTGACTTATATCTGAAAGAGTCAGGTTATCATGATAATAAAGCAGATGTAGAATCCTAAAAGAATTAGGTGTAATATTTGACTCCTTCATATAATCTACTCTTTTAATTCTTTTCATGAGCGGCGGGAATATTTCTAAAAGATTTCTTACCACCATGTTTAAATCTCTATTTTCCAAAACTTTCACCCCATTAATTGTATCGTATAAAAACATTATATAACACTAATTAAATCATAGCAAATTATTTGACAGCATTTAAATGTAGTTATATAATTATTGTATGATTATAAATAAGTATTATTAATTGCATTTATATATAAGGGGGAGGAATTAACTATGTTTAAACTGGATAGATTGAAGTATTTTTCTGGAGTTATTATAATATTATTTTTTGTGTTGATGATATCAGGGAGTTCTTATGCTGAAAGTGGTTTAGCTTTAGAAGAGGTAATAGAGCTTGCAAATGAGAATGATATTGATTTAGAAATTTCTGGATTAGAATTAGATAATGCCCGGTTAAATTATGAGATGAGTAGAGCTAGAAATTTGAGAACTGAATCTCGATATCAGGAACTGTCAGCTGAATTGGCTTATAATCAGGCCCAGGAAGAAAATCGTCAGACGAGAACTGGTATATATATTGGGTTGATTAATGACTATCATAATATTGTTGAACTAAATAAAGAGCTGGATATTGCTGTTAAAGAAAAGGAACTGGCTAGAAAGAGATTAGAAGATAAAGAGCTTGAAGTTGAGCAGGGATTGAGTTCAAGGATAGAATTATTACAGCAGCAAATTGCTTTTAATAATACAGAGTTTGATCTTATCAGCCTTGAGGCAGAATTGGATCAGGCTGAAAGGCAATTTAGAACCCGTTTGGACTTAGATCATTTGCCAGAATTGTCTTCAAGGATACAGCCAGTCGGGAGACTGGATCTGCCTCCAAGATCAGACATTGTGGAAGAAGCAATAGAGGAGAGTTTTCAGCTTGAGGCAGCTAGAATTAATCGAGAATTATCAGAGATAGATTTACGCAGGGCTGAAGCTGTTCAGACTCCTGACTTAGAATTGCAGGAGCATAGGAATCAACTTAAACTGGCCGGGCTGGAAATTATCCAGGTTGAAGAAAGAGTTGAAGAGGAGGCTCTGGATCAATATCATCAGGTTGAGCAGTCCTACCGTCAGATTGAGCTGGCTGTTGATAATCTTGAGCAGGCAGCTGAACACTGGAGAATTACAAGAGAGCAGAGGGAAGCAGGCCTGGTATCAGCAAGTGCATTAGAAGAAGCTGAATTGGAGCATCTTCAGGCAGAGTTGAATCTGGATCTCTCGAGATTTGCTTATTTAATTAATTATTTTGATTTACAGAATATGATTGGTGTAGAGCTGGAGGTGTTGTTAGGTGAAATTATTGCAGTCATCTCAGGCTAAAAGGGTTTTTAGTTCAGGCACTTATATTTTAATTTTATTTATGATTTTTGCATTATTTAGTGGTGGCCAGGTAAGGGTAAATGCCAGTGATAATCTTAGTTTACAGCAGTTGTTGTTAGAAGCAGTTGAAGAATCGAATGAACTCGCTGATGAGAGGAAAAATGTTAGCGACCTTGAACGAGAGCTTGCCAGGCTTAGAGCTAATGCTGGCTGGCAATATGATCTGAATATGTCATATAATAGAGGAGAACAGGTGCAGTTATCAGGTGATGAGCCAGGTCCATCGGAATTATCAGGAACCCAGGAACGCTATAACATTAGCATTGATGGTGGTCGGAGTTTTTTAGCTGGTTTTAATCTAACAACTGATTTAACTATTCTTGATTCAACTGATTTAGATTTTGATGCAGTTACTGATGACTGGCAGTTTGATATAGGTCTTAATTTGAGGTTGTGGCCAAGAACACCATCTGAGCTTGCCAGGACTCTAGATAGTCTTGAAAACAATCTTGCTCTGGCCAGGCTGGAGCTAATGGAGGCCAGGGATGAACTTTTTCTAGAACTGGCTGGAGATTATATAGAGATAATGTTTTTAGAGATGAGACAGGAAAATAATCTGGAGAATTTAAATATTGCTGAGCGAAGATTATCGAGAGTTGAAAAGAGAAAAGAAATCGGTGAAGCTGGAGAATTAGAATTAGCTGAAACCAGGCTTGCTTTAAGGCAGGCAGATAGAGCTTATCAATCTACTGAAAGAAATCTTGCCAGATTAAAGGAAGATTTTGAAAAGAAAGCGGCTCTCAATAATGAAATTGACTATGGCCTTTCTGATCAGGTTGAAGGATTACTGGTTAATGAACAGGGCCCTATTGACGAGAGAATCAGTGATTATCTTGCTAATTTTTCTGAAGTTATAAGGGATAGCCAGAAGAATTCTCTCCAATATAGCAGGCTGATGCAGTCTTTAGCTGAAGCTGAGCAGGAACTTGAATGGCATGATAAGGAAGACTCCTTTGAGATAGATTTATCCGGTAGAACTGAGCTAAATGAGGGCAGCTGGCAGGCTGGATTTAATATCAGTTATCCCCTTTATGACGGTGGAGTAAGTGGTTATGACCGGGAAGATATAGTTGGAGAAATTGAGACTGTTAGTCTAAATATTGAGGAGTTTATCTTTAATCTGGAACAGGGATTGGAAGCTGAATTAGATGGATTAATTATAAAGCAGGATGAGTTAGAGGATAAAGAAATAGAAAAAGAGATGAGTCGTTTATCATTCCTGCAGGAAGAAGAGGCCAGAGAACTTGGTGCAATCGATGAATTAGAACTGCTTGAAGCTGAATTGAATTACGAAGCTGCAATAATTGATTATGAAGAAGCCAGGCTTGAGCTTGCTCTGGATTTACTTGAGTTTGAGCAGAAACCTGGTTACTGGAGCATGGAGGAGATCATAAATGAGTAAAAAGAAAGTCGGAATAATTCTAATAATTATTCTATTATTTGCTGGTGGATTTTTTGTTGTTAGAAATAGATTTGAGAATAGAATGGAAGGGGTTAACCATGTAGAGGCTGAGACTATCCTGGTCAGCAGAGGCGATATCAATAGGACTATAACAGCCAGCGGAACTCTGGCTCCTCTTAGAGATAGAAGCCAGTCATTTAGCCAGGGAGGTACTGTTGAAGAAGTTTTTGTTGAGATTGGTGACAGTGTTTCTGCTGGAGATGAGCTGATAAAATTAAAGTCCAGTCAGCAGGAATTAAATTTAATCCAGGCCAGAACTGCCTATCAGTCAGCCAGAATTAATGGGACTGAGACTGAAATAAATGAGAGAAGGACCCAGCTTGAGATTGCCGAGGAAGAATTAGAGGATAGGACTATGAAAGCTGGAATATCCGGAGAAGTTGTTCAACTGGAACTGGAAGCTGGAGATGAAGCCCGTTCCGGGGAGACGGCTGTCAGGATACTTGATGAGACCGGGTATTTAGTTGATCTCAATATTGATGAAGGTGATAGCAGACTTGTGGCTGTTGATCAGATAGCTGAAATAGAGATCCCTGCTATACCTGATAGAATTTATGAAGGTGTTGTTACCCAGGTTAAGAGAGTTACAGAGGTTGTAAATAATGTTGTTGTGGTGCCTGCCGAAGTCAGAATCAATGGCAATAGCTCAGATTTCAGGCCTGGTTACTCAGTTGATGTTGAAATAATCGTTGAATCTGTTGCTGATGCAATCAGGGTTCCAGTCACGGCTATTTATTCAGATGGAGAAGAATCTTTTGCTGTCCTTGTTGATGATGAGGGCAGGGCAGAGCCTGTGCCTGTAGAAGCAGGGCTAAGTGATGGTTTGCAGGTTGAGATCATCTCAGGACTGGAAAAAGACGATAGGATTTTAGTTAATGCCTTTCAGTATTCCCAGCGGGCCGGCCGGGATGATAGCTTAGGTGTGCAATTTGGGCCTCCTGGAGGAAGATAAGAATGATTGAGGTTAAGGATTTAAGAAAAGTATTTAAGAATGGTGAGATTGAGGTTGAGGCTCTTAAAGGTGTAAGTTATACAATTGAAGATGGGGAGTTTGTTGCAATTATGGGACCCTCAGGTTCTGGTAAATCGACTATGATGCATTTGCTTGGCTGCCTTGACCAGGCAACATCAGGCAAATATTTTCTGGCAGGTACTGATGTTGGTGAGCTTGATGATAATCAACTGGCCATCATAAGAAATGAAAAAGTCGGTTTTGTTTTCCAGCAGTTTAATCTTCTGGCCAGAACTTCAATAAGCAAAAACGTTGAAGTGCCAATGATCTATAAAGGTGTCTCTAGAAAAGAGAGGAAAAGAAGGGCTGAAGAGATGCTGACAAAGGTTGGCCTTGAACACAGAATGGATCATAACCCGAATGAGATATCTGGAGGGCAGAAACAGAGGGTTGCGATTGCCAGGGCTCTGGTTAACAATCCTGATTTGATTTTAGCCGATGAGCCAACAGGTAATCTTGATACTAAAACTGGCGATGAGATAATGGAACTTTTTCAGGAGTTAAATGATCAGGGCCATACAATAATTATCGTAACCCACGAGCCTCCAATTGCAGAGCAGGCCAAGCGGATCATAAACCTCAGAGATGGATTGATTTCATCTGATGAGGTGATAGCATGATCTTTGAAACTTTTAGGATTGCACTTAATGGTTTAAGGACCAATAAATTAAGGACTTTTTTATCGATGCTCGGTATTATAATTGGCGTTGGAGCAGTAATTGCCATAGTTTCTATTGGAAGTTCGGCCAGGGAGGAAGTTACAGCCCAGATTTCAAGCTTAGGTTCTGACTTATTATGGGTGACTCCAGGGTTTACAGCTGGTAGGGCTACCAGGATGGAATCTGATCCTAGAGAGAATTTTACTCTGGATATAATTCAATATATCGATGATTATTCTCCTGGGGTAACCAATGTTGTGCCTGAGGTTTCAGGCTCGGTGCAGTTAAGGAGAGGGGACAATACTCTTAATAGCACTGCCGTTGGTACCAGTCAAAACTTTACAGTTGTAAATATTTATTATCCAGAGAGAGGCCGTTTTATTGACCAGGATGACCTGGATCAGTCAAGGAATTCAATTGTGCTAGGAAGTAATGTAGCTACTGAATTATTTTCTGATACGGACCCTATTGGTCAGAGAATTAGATTGAATTATCAGGGCCGGAATATAAATTTTACTGTAGTTGGAGTTATGGAACAAAAGGGCCAGGGAGTTATGGGTAATCTTGATCGGAGAGTATATATCCCAGTTACAACCTTTACTAATAAGTTATCGAGGCAGAATTTTGTTGATCTGTATTATGCCCAGTTTTCTCCTGGATTTAGCTCCCAGGAAGCCAGAAACCAGATCGATTATTTCTTTTTCCAGCATTTAGGTGATGAGAACCTTTATAATATTATGAGCCAGGACCAGATATTAGGGGTGCTTGATCAGGTCACCGGAACTTTGAGTTTAATGCTTGGAGGGATTGCCGGGATCTCGCTCTTAGTTGGTGGAATCGGGATTATGAATATAATGCTGGTATCTGTTACTGAAAGGACCAGGGAAATTGGAATCAGGAAGGCTCTAGGAGCTAAAAAGCGGAATATACTGGGGCAGTTTTTGCTGGAATCCCTTGCTTTAAGTAGTATTGGTGGGTTTATAGGGATTGGCCTCGGTTATGCCGGGACTTATCTTGTTACCAGGATTGGAAACTGGCCTTTAGTCTTATCTCCAGTGGCAGTTATGTTAGCCTTTGGCTTTTCACTTGCAATTGGTCTCTTCTTTGGGATTTATCCGGCAGTTAAAGCGGCAAGACTTGACCCTGTTGATTCTTTAAGCTATGAGTAAAATATGGAAATTAAACTTGTATTATTACCTTAATGTCTGATAAAATAGTAATGGAATCACAAAATTAACTTTATGCTTTCATTAGGAGGTTGATTATATGGGTGATAGAATTAAAAGTTCATATGAGATAGCTATGGAGAGGGCAGAAAAGATTGATGTCGATGCAGATACTGAAAAGCTTGATCTTCGTTCTGAGATAAGACCGATTTTAAGTAAGTTTTTCCAGGATAAGATAGATGCAGATGGTCTCTGGGAGGAGTTTAAGGATAGTGAAGCAGAAAGACTGGCAGAAGCTCAAAGGATGATTGTATCTTCACTGGGTTTAAACTCCAATCAACAGGAGATTAAATTGAGAAAAGAAGGTCTGATGGCAATTGAGGATCTTAAGGAGGACCCGAATCCTTCTGAATTAGATCAATTGATGGCCAAAGTTAGTCAGACCGTTCAGCAATATAATCAGGAACAGGAACAGCTGCAGAGGAAACTGGAGAGTATGCTCCGTCAGGCTGCCGGTGCAAATGGTCAGCAACCCCAGGATGTTATGGAGTTATTAGGTAACCTTGATGAGAATACTCAAAGGCAATTACAGCAGGCTCGCCAGGAGATTGAGGAACGCTTTAAAGAAGAATGGGAGTCTCTTGAAGAAAGATTAAATAAGTTTGTCAGTCAGGAGTAGATTAGATGGAAGGAATTAAAAGATTAATTACCAGAATGACCAGGGCAGATATTATTCTGGTGCTGGTTATTCTAGTATTTTCAATAGTAGGTATTTTTCTACCTATATTATTTCAGCCTGAGCATGGTGAATATCAATTGGTTGTTGAACAGGCTGGACAGGAATTATTTAGAAAAGATTTTCCCAGGGAAGATGGTATAGAAGAATTCAGCTTCCGCTGGGAGGGAGATGAATATCAGGCCAGGCTGGAATTTGAAAATAACCGGGTCAGATTGCACAGGCTTTCAAAGGAAGTTGTGCCCCTTGATATTCATGAACAGATGGGCTGGATTCAAAGGCCAGGCCAGATGATTGTTGCTTTACCGGTCCAGATGGTTATTAGTATTGAAGGTGACCGGGGAGAAAGAGAATATGACGGCGTTGTAGGAAGTTATGAAAATTAGGTCTATTAGAGCCACCCTGAGGGGTGGCTTATAGATTTTGATAGGGGGCTGTTTATGATGGATTTCAGGTATATTGATTTTAGCCAGAACTTATTTGAAGAGGCAATTACAGGTGAGCCGGCTATTTATATATTCCCTAATAGTGGTGATATTAAAGCAGCAAGAACTACATATAACCGGGAACCTCTAACTGTGGAGAGTAAATTTCTAGACTGGAATAGTTTTAAAGAGATGATCTTTCCTGTTGATCAGTTAGTTTTAAAAGAGGAAAAGCTATCTATTGCTTTATTTTCTTTGCTAAATACTGATGAGAAGAGGTTTTTAAATATAAATGAATATAGCGATGTGCTGGAGTTTTCCGGCCTCTTTCATAATTATTATCTTGAAAGGGCTGAATATTTAGTTGAGAGCTGGCCAGTTCTTGAAGGCTGGCAGAAAGAGAGGCTTGAATTAATTGAAAAATTAAGATCCAGATATCTTAACTGGCTTAAGGAAAATAATTACTCTGATAGGTCTTTAGTTTATGATATCAATAATTTTGACCCTACTGGTATTAAATCTTTTGAGAGAATAGTTGTAATAAATCCTGTTGAAACTAGCCCCTTAGAAAAAGAGATATTAAAAAGATTGGACAGAGATTTTAAAGTGGAGATATTTTTACAGCTTGAGAAATCTCATTATTCTGAAGAGGAGTTAAGACTTGAAAAATTTCAGTTGCCAGAGAAACTAGAAGTTGATTTGAAATTATATACTGCTGATGAGGAAATTGGTCAGCTGGCCTCAGCTTTAAAAGTTGCTGTAGAAAATAATGCAGAAATGATCTCTCCTAATCTGGATAAGAGAAATTACAGGCAGCTTTTATCTGAGAAAGAAATTGAAGTGCAGTCAGCTATAAGCCTGACAGAATCATCTCTCTACCGATTTCTTAATTGCTGCTATAATTTATTATTAAATTATGAGCTAGAGGGTAATGGGCTAGGGTTATTACCTGTTAATCAGTTATTGAAGGCTATTAATCAGCCTGTCATATCCAGGTACTTTGATTTTGATATTAAAGAGGTTAGAAGTGAGTTAAATGAGCTGATAGGTCAGGGTTATTTTTATATAAATGGCAGACTTGTTACAGATAAAATTGCTGCTATCAAGCCCCTTTTTCTAATAGTTAATGATTTTTCTGAGATGGCTGATTTGACTGAAATGATTGATTACCTGGATAGTTTAGAGCTTGAAAGTTTAGCTGATCCATTGTATAAAGATGAGATCGATCAATTCTATGATGGGTTAATTGAGTTAACTGCAATAGAGAAAATGGGTCTGGCAGGTAACTGGAAGGGATTTTTTAATCGCTCGGCGCAGGGATTAATGGATTTAATTTTAAATTATCTCAGTTATAAGAAAATAACGACTAATATTGATGCTGAAAAAGAGAGGCTAACTTTACAGGATTTCCAATTAGCTCCAGCTGATAGACGGGATAATTTAGTGATTTTAAATGCCAGCCAGGGCGAACTGCCTGCCGGCAGCAGCAGGTCATTCCTATTGAACCCTGAACAGCGAGAGGCCCTCGGGCTACCAACTGCCAGGGATGAACAGAACTGGCAGAGGTATTATTTTTTCAGACATATTTTTACTGCTGATAAAGCTGTAATTTTTGCCCTGAATAACCAGGATGAAAATTTAGCGCCAGGCTCTTTAATGGAAGAGCTTAAATTCAAGTATGGGCTGGAGTACAGGGAAAGCCCTGTAAAGCGGAGTGATTATTTAAGGTTTTTTAATAATATTTTTGAAGATAAAACTGGTTATAATTTTGGCTCCTGTGAAAGGGAGGAGTATACGACTGATTTAAGGCAGAACCTTGTTGAGGAGACTGGCGGCAGAACCAGTTTAACCTATTATAAATATAATAGAATCAAGGACTGCTATCACAGGTATTACCTTGAGCATATTATTGGCTTTGATGCCGGAATGGAATTGCCGGATAAAGCTATGAATCCGATGGTTTTTGGGATTATGGTCCATAATCTAATGGATAGGGCTATCACTGAATTAAAACCGGAAATAATGGCAAATACAGCTGATTTAGAGGCGCATAGTGATAGGGTGGAGGAGCTTGTTGAGAGGATAATTGATAAATATTATCTCTTTTATGATCAGAGGTTTAAAGGATATTATAAAGAGATTATCAAACCGAAACTGGTTGCTTCGGTATTTAGCTTTATTGAGGGATTATTCAGGCGGCTTCCGGCTTCTTCGGTAGATAATTTATCTGATTGGGACTGGAAACTTGAATATACTCCTGAAAATAAAGGCGCAGGCTTTTATCAAGGAGACGGGATGGAATTTTATTTAAGCGGCCGGATTGATCTTTTAATTGATACTGGACAGGACCAGGTTTTAGTAGACTTTAAAACAGGTTCAGGATCAGTCGAGCAGCTGGATTTTTATTCTTTACTTTTAGATAATGGAGATATTAATAAGAAAAAATATATTTATAATATAATGGATGAATTATTTCAATCTGCAAACAGTGATACTGGAAATGAAATGGCTGAAAAGATAAGATTAGAGCTAGAGGATTTGACTGGTGCAGAATATTATAAAAGGATATATAAGTCCCGTTGCGAGAGATGTCCGTATTTATCAATCTGTCAGGTGGTGAAATAATGGGAACTATAGATAGCAAGATCTTAAAGGCCAGTGCCGGTACCGGCAAGACCTATCGCCTTTCTATTGAATATATTGCAGCAATTATGCAGGGGAAAGAATTCAGTGAGATAGTAATTTTAACCTTTACCAGAAAGGCAACAGCTGAAGTCAGGGAACGGGTTTTTGAACAGATTGCTGATATTCTCAAAAAGAAAGAGGAATCTGGAGTCTGGAAAAGTCTGAAGGATATCTATCCAGAGCTTGATTTGGATTTAGGGTCTTTAGAAGATACCTATAGAGAGATGTTAATGGAGAAAGATTTGATTAATATATATACTATAGATAGCTTTTTGAACCTTTTATTTGAGGAGATTGTTGCCCCTTATCTTGGCATCTTTAAATATGAGATAATCTCTGATAAAGAGAATCAGAGGATAATCGATGAGCTTTTCAGGCGGTTTATATCCTCACCTGAAAAGGTGAACATGGTGGAGAAGTTGATCGGTAAGCAGATCAGCAGGGACTTCCAAGTTCCAGTTGACTTTTTAAATGAGGTTATTCATAATCGCTGGAAATATTTACTGATCGATCATAGCGATGATACCAGTGGGTCTGACCGGTATAACCTTGATTTTATTAAGCCTCTGGATGAAGTGCTTGAACTTATGGATGAATCTGCCAGTATTACCGGTGATGAGGTTGATGGTGGCTGGTTTACCAAGGCTTATAGAGATATAATGACCTATTACCTTGAGCTTAAAGCCAGTAATGCAGATAAAAATCTGCTTGAAGATTGTATTTACAAGCATTATAGTCAGTTCTTAAAGGATGATACCTGCTGGAATGGCAATAAGTTTCGCAAAAAAGAGCTGAAGCCATATAAGGCTGAACTTAAAGAGGCTTATCAGGTATTTCAGGAGCGGCTTGCCGGGAAAATAATGGAGGCAGAGGTATTGCCTCAACAGGACTGTATATTTGAACTGGTTAATGAGATATTTGCTGAATATGATCGCCTGAAATTAAAACAGAAGCGGTTTACCCATCAGGATATATCTAATTTCACATATAATTATTTGATAGAGGAGGGAATTGACTTACCTTCCGGTCAGTTAATTGACTATTTAGGAGAGCTGGTCGGTGGCAGGATTAGTACAATATTTATTGATGAGTTTCAGGATACCAGTGTGCTTCAGTGGCAGATATTAAATAATTTACTTACAGGGGAGCGGTCACTGATAGCTGTTGGCGATGCCAAGCAGTCGATCTATGGCTGGCGTGATGGCGAAAAGGAGCTTTTTATCAGATTGCCTGAAATTACTGCCGGAGTTGAAGAGACCCTCGGTGTCTGTTACAGGAGCAGAGAAAATATTGTAGAATTTGTTAATGGCTTTTTTAATGACCTTCGTGATGACTGGGAATATGAGAATGTTGACTTTTTATCTGAGAAAGAAGGGGGTTACCTGGAGGTTTTAGTTGGAGGTAGCTCTGCATTGATAAATACGGATACCAAGAAGTTTGCAGGTTATTCAGAGGAGAAGCAGAATCAATTAATTAGATATAATGAAAAAGTAACAGAAAATTTACCGGCGGCTATAGCCAGAAGGATTGATCAGGAGTTTGAAGATTATAGTGGAATAGCTGTACTGGCCAGGAAAAATAGTGAATTAGAAGAGATCGGCAGGGAACTTGAAGAACTTGAGATCCCTTATATTCTGGAAAAAGGCGGTTCATTACTGGAACATAAGGCGGTCAGGCCTCTCTATCAGCTATTATTATATTTAAGTAGAGATGATTTTTATCAATTGATTGCTTTTTTAAGAAGTGAACCTCTAGCTATAGGCCATGAACTCTGCCAGAAATTGATAAAATATAGTGAGGATTTTCAAATATATTTGAAGGATAAAGGCCAGCTTTCCTTTGAAGTTGGAGGTATCCTGGCAGTAGAGCCGAAGCTAGCTGAATTATTTGGCTGGATTAAAAGGTTAAGAGAACTGCCATATCCTCAATTAGTTGAAAATTTACTTAAAGAGTCAGGGGTTGCCACATATTATAAAGATAATCGTTCAGCTTTGAAGAACTTATATAAGTTTTCTGGTCTGCTGAAATCTGTTGCCAGTTTAGGTGAGTTAATAGAGTATCTGGATGATAAAGAAGGGGCTTCAGAGTTAGAGCAGGAGGCAGTTAAGAGTGAAAATGCTGTCGAATTACTGACAGTACATAGGGCTAAAGGATTATCTTTTGATACTGAATTTTTCTACTGGTCACCTGGGGGTAACGGAGGTGGTAACCAGGGGAATACTATCGAACTATTCCTTGAGTTTGATAGGCTTTATCAGAAAGTGGAAAATTATTTGTTGCTTACTTCAAATTATAATAACCTGCTGCAGTGGTTAGACTATGATTTTCAGGACAAGGCTGATGCTGACGAGCTGGCAGAAGAGATAAATAATCTTTATGTTGCTCTGACCAGACCTGTTGATAATTTGTTCCTATATATTGATACACCAAGAAAGATAATGCCAGGTGGAAATGACTTCTGGGAGAGCAATGATAGTTACAACTTTTATGAGCCAGCGATTTTAAAGGCGACTGGCCAGGACTCCCTTGCTGATCTGATTGAACCCTGGAGTTATGGGGAGCTGGTTGTTGATAGTTTTAAGGAAGAAGCTCAAATCCTTGCAGAAACTGAAAACCTGGCAGCTTTCTTTAAAGGAGATTGGCCTGAAGAGTCTGCCAGGATTAGAGCCAGGGAAGCCAAGGATTTTGATTTCAATCTGGATAAAGAGAGGGCCCAGGTAGTTGGACTGGGGCTGCATTTTTACATGGAACAGGTTCTTTATGGTGGTAAGGCGGAAAAGGAGCATGCTGCCAGACTGGTGATGTCCAGATATGGGAATATCCTGGGCAGAACAGATACTGAAAAACTAATTGCCAGGGCTGAAGCTTTTGTGGCTGATAACCCTGAATATTTTTCAAAGGAATATGATATTCTGACTGAGTATAGTCTCTGGCTTGATGATGGCAGTATGAAGCGGGTAGATAGATTACTGGTCGATAGAGAAAATAAGCTGGTTAAGATTATTGATTTTAAGAGTGGTGGGATTGAATCTGATGATCAGCTCGATGAGTATAAAGAAATCCTGGCCGAAGAGCTTGGCCAGGAGTATAGTTTTGAGACTGAATATGTTAATATATAATTAAAGGATAGGTGAAAGTAGCCGGGAGATAGATTCTCTGACTTTCATGGTCCAGCTTCTATTATCGTATTCTTTGACTGTGATCTCCCTTGATTCTTTGAGATCTTCTCTAAAGATTTCGTCATGGAGCTGGGCTATATCTTCATCATAAATAAAGGCATTTATCTCAAAATTGAGCTTAAAGCTTCTAACATCCATGTTTGTTGTACCAACTGAAAGAATTCGGCCGTCGATACAGATAGTTTTGCTATGGAGGAAGCCTCTGGTATAACGATAACAGCGGGCTCCTGCTTCTAGCATTTGCCCTACAAATGAGTTGTTAGCTGCATAGACAAAGGGGTGGTCACCTCTATCAGGGATCATGACTCTGACATCAACTCCTGAGCGGGAAGCTACCTGCAGGGCTTCCAGCATCGCAGGATCCGGGATAAAATAAGGTGTCTGAATGTAGATGCTATTTTCGGCACCATAGATCATCTTTAAGAAAAGTGATTTAATTTCTTCTTCTTTGGAGTCTGGACCACTGCTGACAACCTGGACAGGAGATTTACCTGTGACCTGCTTTTTAGGAAAATACTTTTTGTCATCAAGGAAATCTTCACCGGAGGCAAAGGCCCAGTCCAATAGGAAGCGATGCTGCATACTATTTACGCTTTCTCCTTTAAGCCTTAGATGGGTATCTCGCCAGTCGCCGAATCTTTTGGAACGGCCGACATATTCATCGCCGACATTAATACCACCGAGATAACCTATCTGCCCATCGATGATTACATTTTTCCGGTGGTTTCGATAGTTGATATCAAGGATAAAGGGGGCAAAGGGCACAGCTTTACCGCCGGCATCGACTAATTTGTTGATTGTGTATTTAGAGAGGTTTCTGCAGCCCATTCTATCATATAGGAGCCTGACCTCAATGCCTTCCCTGGCTTTTT
The DNA here is from genome assembly GCF_015666175.1 of Halonatronomonas betaini. NCBI lineage: Bacteria > Bacillati > Bacillota > Clostridia > Halanaerobiales > Halarsenatibacteraceae > Halonatronomonas > Halonatronomonas betaini. Next base: position 141,979 of record NZ_JADPIE010000007.1, read on the forward strand.
TAGTTAGTAGCTCCATAAGCTCATTGCCTAATTCATCATCATTGATTATATAGTAATTGACATGGACAAAATCTTTTGCCTTTTCAATATCTTTAAAGAGATCGGCAAATTTATCTGTTCCGCTGGTATATATTTTGATCTGATTGTAACCGACTAGAGCTGGATTTTTAGCTCTTAAGCCTAAACGGATGATGCTTTCTTCAAGATGATCAAAATCTGATTCTGGTATCTTTAAAGATTTTGACTGGTCAACATAAACCATATTTTTAACATTGTCCTGTTCCTGTTTTCTCTGGAAGACCTGCTTCTTTCTAGGGGTTAATCCTAAAAATAAATAGAGAATAAAGCCTAAAACTGGAAGCAGGGTCAGAATAAGAAGCCAGGCCCAGGTAGAAGTTGGGTCCCGTCTTTCAAAGAAAATTAAAAGAATGATAAATATAATATTTAAGATTATTAGTGCAACTGGAATATAAGTTAATAAATTCATTTGTAACCTCCTTGCTATATATTATATTCATGCTCTAGCAGGAATTATCCTTTATTTTTTTAAAATTTTTTGGAGGCGATTTGTTTATGTTAGGTTTAATAAGAAATAAGCAGGTTACTAAGCCTAAAAATATTAATCGAGGAAGAAAGTGGAGCATTGGGCTCTATGCCGGAGATCCTTTAGGTGAATTGGTTGAACTTCCTGGTAATCCGATTATTGCTGCAGAAGATATTACTGATTGCAGGGCTGGTTTTGTTGCTGACCCATTTATTATTGAGGTTAATAATATTTATTATCTCTTCTTTGAAATAATGAACCTTGATAGTGGCCAGGGCGATATTGGACTCTCTATTAGTGAGGATGGAGTAAACTGGTCATATCAGGGACTTGTGCTAGTTAGTCGTTATCATCTCTCTTATCCCTGGGTTTTTGAGCATAGGGGCAATTATTTTATGCTACCTGAGATGAACCAGGGAAAGACGGTTAAATTATTTCAGGCTGTGAATTTTCCATATGAATGGGAGTCTGTAGCTGAGTTGTTATCTGGAAAGAGATATCGAGATAGTAGTTTATTGAAATATGATAGTCTCTGGTGGCTATTTACTACCTGGGATGATACCAGACTTCATCTTTATTACAGTGAAGATTTATTATCTGGTAGCTGGCAGAGCCATCCGGCCTCACCAGTTGCTAGAGGCAGGTTTGCCAGGCCGGCAGGCCGGATTTTAAATTATAATGGCAGGTTTTATCGACCAGCTCAGGATCCTTTGCCAGGCTATGGCAGCAGGGTTATGCTCCATGAGATTGAAGAGATTAGTACCGATAGCTATAAGGAAAGATTGATCGGACCATATTTTTCAGCTTCCAGGAGTGGCTGGAATTCAGAAAGGATGCACCATGTTGATTTTCTGGACAGAATACCAGCAGGTATTAAACAGAAAGGGATTGTAGATGAAAAAGACTGGTTGGTAGTCGCTGATGGCTACAATACCAGATGGACTATAGACCCTGTTAGGCTTAGTATTTCCAGGGTTAAGAGGAGGTTGAGAAATGTCAGAGATCGAAATTTCAGATAAGGAATATGAGATTTTAAGTATAATTGAATCTATTGAAGGCCCGGTAGGCTCAGGCATAATAAGCCAGAAAATCTCCAGGGATTATGATTCATTTAGTGAGGCTACTATTGGCAGGATTTTAAGGAGGCTGGATAAGAAAGGCTTAACCGAAAAAGAGCCTTATCGGGGCCGGTTATTATCAGAAAAAGGGAAAGTAACATTAAAGGAATATCGACTGGATAGAAGAATGAAGAATGAGATTGATAAATTTTTAGATTTAACAAAAGTAGAGAGAAGGCAGGAATTACTGGATATGTTAGTTGCCAGGCGAGCTATAGAACGGGAAGTTGTTAGACTGGTAACTGAAAAGATTTCTGATGCTGAATTTGAGAAACTTAGAGAAATAATTAAAAGGCATCATACTGATTTTGAAAAAGGTGAAAGTTATGGTCAGGGAGATAAGAATTTTCATTTGATGCTTGCTGAAATTGCAGGTAATAGCTTTTTAGAGGCCTCTCTAAAAATGATCAGAAATAATGAAGATTATTCTCCTGCCCTTGAGCAGATGCGGACAATTGTAGGGAGCAAGATAGTCTGGGACCATAATCAGATTTTAAAGGCTATTGAATCAGGTGACCCTGATAGGGCTGAAGAAGCCATGGTTGAGCATATTGAGAATATTATCAATGATATAAAGGTTTACTGGGAGACTGATTTTGAGTAGTCTGGTTGACATTTCATTAATGATTCAGTATAATAGCAACACTGGCTCATCACTGATGAGCAACTATGCTGGTATAGATGTTTTGTTTATGAGGTCTATTTGATTTATAAAGGAGCTGAAAATTGTGTTAATGCAAGGAACGACAGAGGTTAATGAGCAGGGAGTACTGGAAATAGGTGGAGTTTCTGTTAAAGAGTTAAGGGATAGTTTTGGGAGCCCTTTATTAGTATATGATTATCAAGAGATTATAAATAATATAAATAAATTTAAAGAGGCTGTTGCCAGTTATCCAGGTGAGGCAGAGATTATTTATGCCAGTAAGGCCTTTTTATGTAGAGGGATTGCAGATATTATTGCTAAAAATGATATTTATATAGACGTTGTCTCTGGAGGTGAAATGGCCAGGGCTCTATCTGGAGAGCTGACTGCAGATAGAATATATATGCATGGAAATAATAAGAGTGAGGCTGAGTTAAGGACTGCTATTACTGAAGGTGTTAATACTATAATAGTGGATAATTTTTATGAGGCGGAGCTTATAAATAGGCTGGCCAGAGAAGAAAATTCTGTTGTAGATTGTATAGTTCGCTTAATACCAGGGATTTCAGCCCATACCCATGAATTTATTAGAACTGGCCAGGCAGATTCAAAATTTGGTGTCAGTATTAAGACAGGCCAGGCCAGAGAACTTATAAAATGGCTTGTTGGGAGGGATAACCTTAATTTTAAAGGTATTCATGCCCATATTGGGTCCCAGATATATGATGTGACTGCATTTAAAGAGTTGATCTGGGTCTTAATAAAGTTTATGATAGAACTTAGAAGGGAAGATAATATCCTGGTTGAAAAATTGAATTTAGGCGGTGGGTTTGGCGTCCCGGAAAAATCTGAAGATCCTGAAGTTGATGTGGTTAAACTGGTTGGAGAAATTGCCCAGGAGCTTGTTGAAAGCTGTGACCGGGAGGATTATCCACTGCCAGCCCTATTATTAGAGCCAGGGAGATCTATTGTTGGGTCTGCCGGGACCAGTCTTTATACTGTGGGCTCAATCAAGGAGATTGGGGAGTTAAAGACCTATTTAGCTGTTGATGGTGGGATGGCTGATAATATCAGGCCTGCCCTCTATGGTGCTGAATATGAGGCCTTTATAGCCAATCGTTGCCTGGATGAAGAGGATACAGAGGTTACAATAGTGGGTAAATGCTGCGAATCAGGGGATGTTCTAATTGAGGATGAACTGCTGGCAGACCCTGAACCAGGAGATATTCTTGCTATCCCTGCAACCGGTGCTTATACCTATTCACTATCCAGTAATTATAATGGTTTATTGAGGCCGGCTGTTTTGCTGGTATATCAGGAGAATGTTCAGGTGCTGATTGAAAGAGAACAGGAAGAGGACCTCTATAAAAACGATTGTAAGCTAGAAATCTAGAGAGGGTGTTTAATTTATATGTCATTTTTGCCACCAAATGTAAGTGAGGAGATGCTGGAAGCTGACTTCTGGCTTGAAAAGCTAGCTGATGGTGATAGGGTTTTAGCAAACGCTGATGAAATTAATTATATTGAGGCAAGGACTGCTGAAAAGATGGCTGAATTAGGCCTGGCCGGTGAATATACCCTGCCAGATGATTTCCAGGAAGAAATGTCAGTGGGCGGTGTCAGGGATTTGATGAAGTCATATTCTCTACCAGATTCTTTACCAGATTATGATCTGTATTCTGCCGATGGCAGCAGGTATGATCAGATCTGGCAGGATAAGTTAATCGAAGAGATTAATTTAGAGCTTTTAGCAGATGATAATAAAATAATCCAGGGGAAACCTGCTTTAACTGTCAGGCGCTTATCGATTAGAGCATTCCCGACTGGAGAAACTGCTGTTAAAGATCCAGAAGCCATTGATGTTGATCGCTTTCAGTTAACAGCAATTCAGGCTGCCAGTCCTGTTATGATCTGGCATCAGAGTCTTTCAGGGGAATGGTCATTTATTCAGAGTCAGATTTATTCTGGCTGGGTTCCGACTCAATATCTGGCAGTTGCAGCAGATTTAGAGACTATTCTAGACTATCATAATCAGGAAGAGAAGATGGTAGTTACTGGAAGCAGAACTGAGACAGAGCCAAATCCTTTTTTCTATGGAATAAGCAATATCTTTCTTCAACTAGGAGATAGCCTGCCTATTTATGATGAAGATTTAGTTCCTGAAGAGATTCCTGCAGGGGCCAGGAATGGGCAGTCTCCTGCAGGTTGCCATGTTGTTAAAGTTCCCCTGGCCCATGGGGCAAGAGTCGATAGGCCTGGAGACTTAAAATTTGCACCTGCCCTGATACCGTATTCCCAGCCAGTGGAGACTGGTTACAGGGATTTAACTAAGGCTAATTTAATAGAAGCCGCCTTTAAATGCCTGGGAGAAAGGTATGGCTGGGGTGGTTTATTCAAACGCCGTGACTGTTCTAGACTTGTCTTCGATATTTACAGGCAGGCAGGCTTAATCCTGCCAAGAGATGCCGGTGAACCCCAGGAAGAAGGGGCTTTTGGTGAAACTATCTATTTTGAAGGTGATAGAGAAGCTAGGCTGAACCAGTTAGAAAAATTAGAAGCTGGTGATCCGGTTTATCTACCTGGTCATGTTATGATTTATCTAGGTAAAGCTAAAAAGCCTGGCACAGATCAGGCCGGTCACTATGTAATTCACTCAGGGGCCGGGTATGGCAGGTTAGTTGCTGGAGAAATTGAACCGGTAACGGTGCATAGTACCTTTGTGATGGAAATTGAAACTTATTTAAAAAATAAGGATAAGACCTTTCTTGAGGCCTTAACAGTAGGCAGGAAATTCAGGGCTGATTTAGATGGATAGACTTAAACAGGAGGTAGACCAGCTAATTACTGATGTTCCAGGCAAGCACTCAGTATATTTAAAGGATGTTGAGACTGGGGAGGTCCTGGCCATGGCAGCAGATGAAAAGATGGCAGCAGCCAGTTTAATCAAAGTGCCTATTTTGTATGTCCTGTATGACCTGGCAGCCAGAGGAGAAATAGATCTGGATGAGACTCTAAGGCCAGAAGGTGATAATATTGTTGGTGGTGCCGGGGTTTTAAGCTGGTTTAAATCGAGACCTGAACTTACTTTAATGGATCTGGCAGAATTAATGATAGTTATAAGTGATAATACAGCTACTAATATTTTAATTGATAAGATTGGCTTTGAGCCAGTCAATAATTATCTTAAGGAGAATGAATTGAAGTTGACCTGCCTGGAAAGAAAGATGATGGATACTGAAGCCAGAAGAGCTGGCAGGGAGAATATTACAACTGCCAGAGAGATGGGACAGATGATGGAGCTGGCATATCTTAATGAGAGTTTATCTGGAGCTAGGGCAACTCTCTGCAGGCAGCAACTTAGAGATAAGATATCGTATTTAATACCTGAGAATTTGTGGAGCTCTGTGGCCAGTAAGACAGGTATGTTAAAGGGGATTGAACATGATGCCAGTCTTTTTTTAGAACCTGAGCCCTTTGTGGCAGTTATAATGTCATCAGAGCTTGAAAGTCAGGCTGCTGGCAAGCTGCTTCAGGCAAAGATCGGCAAGAAAATTTATCAATACTTAAAAATGAAAGGTGGTTAATCCTTTGAAGATAATTGATTATGATATTTATCAGAGAGTAATAAAACTTGATCGTCCTTTTAAGACGGCCTTAAGGTCGGTAGATAGAGCAAAGGAGCTGGTCTTTGAACTGAAGACAGAAGCTGCTGTTGGGATCGGAGCTGCTCCCCCGACAGAAGTTATTACCGGTGACAATCTCCCTGGAATTCAGGCAACTTTAGAAAATCAGGTCTGGCCAGTCTTAAAGGGACAGGAAGCTGAAGATTTAAATTACTTATTAAATAAAATTTCTTCTTCTGCAGTTAATAACACCAGTGCTAAAGCGGCAGCTGAGATTGCATTATTTGATCTGGTTGCCAGGCTTAATCAGACTCCTCTCTGGAAGTTTTTAGGCGGAAGAAAGAGAGATTTAGTGACAGATATGACTATCAGTGTTGACAGGCCTGAGATAATGGCCGAAGATGCTAAAAAGGCTGTTGCTAAAGGTTTTGCAACGCTCAAGTTGAAAGTAGGAGTTGGCCCAGATGTTGATCTGGCCAGGGTTAAAGCTGTCAGAGAAGCTGTTGGCGAGGAGATTAAGCTCAGACTGGATGCCAATCAGGGCTGGACAGCAAATCAAGCAATAAATACAATTAAAAAACTTGAGGCTGCTGAACTTGATATTGAGCTAGTAGAACAGCCAGTCCCTGCCTATGATTTTAAAGGTTTAAAGGAAGTTAAAGAGAATGTTTTAATACCGATTATGGCTGATGAGAGTCTATTTTCTCTAAAAGATGCAGTTAAGTTACTGGAGATGCAGGCCTGCGATTATCTAAATATAAAGCTAATGAAAACTGGAGGAATCTCGACTGCTCTTGCGATTGCAAATCTTGCTCAAAGTTACGGCATAGAGTGTATGTTAGGAAGTATGCTAGAAAGCAGAATCTCTGTAACTGCAGCTGCCGTTGTTGCCGCTGCCGCTGAGAATATCACAAGACTTGATTTAGATGCACCGATTTTAATAGGCGATGATGGTGTTGAAGGCGGATTAAATTATAATAATAATAGACTGGTATTGCCGGAAGGCCCAGGTCTGGATATAGGTGTGATAAATAGATGAACCAGATAGATCTTTTAATTAAAGATGCAAAGATTGTTGATGGCACAGGGGCTACAGCCTATAAAGGTAGCCTGGTTGTAAATGATGGCAAAATTGAAAATATCTCTAGAGGAGATCATGAGAAATTTTTAGAGGAAAATCAGGCTGAAAAGATTGTTGATGGTGGAGGCTATGTGCTGGCTCCAGGTTTTATAGATATTCATACCCATTCAGATCTTAATTTTTTAATTTCTGGACTGGCTGAGAGCAAATTACAGCAGGGTGTAACTACTGAAGTTATTGGTAATTGCGGTTCTTCTCCTGCTCCAATTAGAGAAGCTGGCCGCTCAATGCTTGAGGATGAGCTGGCTGATTATGGAATGGAGCTGGATTGGAGCAGCTATCCTGAGTTTTTAGAGAGACTATCAAATAAAGAGAAAACTATTAATGTCGCATCATTGATTGGCCATGGCGCAATCAGAAAAGCAGTGGCTGGTTATGATGATAGGGCGCTAACATCAGTAGAAATTGATGAAGCTAAAGATATACTGGCCGAAGCTATGGAAGCCGGGGCAGTTGGCTTTTCATCTGGCTTAATTTATCCGCCATCTTCTTATGGTACAACTGAAGAATTAATTGAACTGGCAAAAGTTGCAGCCAGTTATGGAGGCATTTATACGACCCATTTAAGGGATGAAGGCTGTGACATGGTTTCAGCAGTAAAGGAAGCAATTGAGATAGGCAGGCAGGCCAGGATTCCTGTTCATATATCCCATCATAAAGTTGTAGATAAAGAGTGCTGGGGGCTTGTTTCCGGGACTCTGGAGATAATGGAATCGGCTAGAAGAGAAGGGATAGATGTTACCTGTGAGCTATATCCTTATCTGGCAACCAGCACCAGTCTTTCATCATTATTGCCTGATTGGGCCCATGAAGGTGGCCGGGATAAGCTTCTTAAACGACTTGAATCCGGAGATGATAGGAAACAAATTCTGGATTTTCTTAATGACAAAGTTGCCAGAAGAGGGTGGAAGAATGTTATGATTTCTGATCTCCCAGGCGGTAGATATCCTGAATTCGAGGGTGCCACTCTAAAAGAATTAGGCGAGAGCTGGCAGATGCCAGAAGCTGAGGCTTTATTGAGGATCTTAAAGGAACAGGAATTAAGAGCTGGAATGATTGGCTTTGCCATGTGTGAAAATGATATGGAGACTGTGTTGACCAGCAGGTTAAGTATGATCGGCTCTGATGGCAGTTCTCTGGCCATTGAGGGCAAACTGGCTAAGGGCAAGCCTCATCCCCGTAATTTTGGGACTTTTCCCCGGGTTCTTGGAAAATATGTCCGCGAAAAAGGCCTGATTGATCTTGAAACTGCAATTCATAAGATGACAGGAAAGTCGGCTGCAAGGTTCGGCTTTAATGATCGAGGACTTATAAAACCTGGTTTAAAGGCTGATCTGGTACTCTTTGATGAAGATGAGATTATTGATAGGGCAGAGTTTATAGATCCCTTCCATTATCCAGATGGCATAAAAGAAGTCTGGGTAGCAGGAAGTTCTGTTCTAAAAGATGGTAAGCTATCTAAAAAAAGACCTGGAAAACTATTAAAAAATTAGTTGAGGAAAAAGGTATTTACACCGTGATGGTGAATATTATAAATACAAAGCTTTAATTGGGGAAGGTCAATATTGGAGAGTAGATTGAGAAGGTAATGGAATTAAAACAAACATGAGGAGGAATTGATGTGTTAAAAAAGAGTATTATAGTAGTTATGACATTTTTATTGGTTCTAGGTTTTATGGCTCCTGCACCTGCAGCAGCTGAGGCCAGAACAGATCTAATCTGGGGTGGTCCTCAGGATCCAGATTCACTGGACCCGAGACTGACAACTTCTGCTTATTCAGAAGAGGTATTGGAATTAGTCTTTAATTCATTAATCTATCCTAATGCTGATTTGGAAATGGAATTTGACCTGGCAACTGATTTAGAAACTCCTGACGATACTACCTATATTTTTTCATTAAGAGAAGATGTAACCTGGCATGATGGTGAGCCTTTTACCGCCCATGATGTTGTCTTTACCTATGAGACTATGATGAATGAAGATTTTGGTTCACCTCATAGAACTAGAATCGATATGGATACTATTGAGGCTTTAGATGATTATACAGTTAAAATAACAACTGCTGAGCCAAATGCAGCAGCCTGGACTGGTTTCCGCCGCTTTATTGTTCCAGAACATTTAGCCCCTGCTGACCCTTATGATGAGGGTGAAGGCACCTTTGCTTTTAATCCAGTTGGAACAGGACCATATACATTAGCTGAATGGAATCCTAATGATTTTATAAGACTGGAAAGATATGATGATTATTTTGATGGACCTGCTAATTTAGAGACAATTATTCGCCGTGATATCCCAGAGGGAGAAACCAGACTTGCAGAATTATTAGCAGGGAGCATTGATTTTACACAGCCTCCAGAAAGAGATATAGATATGATTGATGAAGATCCAGATTTTACTCTGCAGATGTCAGGGACTTTAAATTATTTCCCTGTGGCTATAAATCATGCCCATCCAGATCATGATATTTTAAATGATGTTAGAGTTAGAAAAGCATTGAATTATGCACTTGATAAAGAGGCTATAGTTAGTCATGTCTGGCCAACAGCTTCAGTTATGCATAACCCTATTATTGCTGGAACCTGGGCCTATGATGAAGAGGCAACTTATAAATATGAATATAATCCTGAAAAAGCTAAAGAATTGTTAGCAGAAGCTGGATATGAAGATGGTCTGGAAATAACAATCACAATGTCCAATAGCACTGAGAATGTTCAGTTTGGAGAAATTGCCAGAAGTTATTATGAGGCCGTAGGTATAGAGCTTGTAGCTGATACTATGGAATTTAGTGCAGCCTTATCAAAAATTCTCGATGGTGATTTTGAGTTATATCATATGGGCTCAACTGGCATGTATGATCCCCATGATTTCATGAATAGATTTACACATGGTGAAGGTGTTACTGGTTATAATAATCCTGAGTTCAATGAATTAGTTGATCAGGCAGTTAGGATAATCGATGATCAGGACGCCAGAAGAGAATTGTATTCAGAAGCACAGAGGATTATGACTGAAGACGCATATAATGTTCCTTTAAGAAATAGCCAGATGTGGATGGCCTGGGACAGTGATTTCAATTTTGATTATAACTATGTTGAGAGAAGTCGAAATCTTATCGATGCCTACTGGTCAGAATAACTGAAATAGATAATTTGTTAATATAATAAAGGGCAGGCAGTATGATCTGTCTGCTCTTTTTACAATCAATAAAGATTTTTTGAGGAGATGTTGCTGGATGCATATTTATATTTTAAAAAGGATAATTCAGGTGATTCCTGTACTTCTGTTAGTCACATTGATTACTTTTTCATTGGTACATTTAACTCCTGGAGATCCTGCTATTATGAGAGCAGGTGAGGATGCTACAGCTGAACAGGTGGAGTCCATAAGAGAATCAATGGGTTTAAACCGGCCAGTACATATGCAGTATTTAAACTGGATTGGAGGGCTTTTTCGTGGAGATTTAGGATATTCTCTCCAGGATGGTAGACCGGTTTTTATTACCCTGATTAGAAGATTGCCTGCTACCATCCAGCTAGTTATAGCATCTTTTATTGTCTCTATTGGAATTGGGATACCAATAGGTATTCTTTCTGCAGTTAAACAGAATACCTTTGCTGATTCATTTGCCAGGATATTTGCGCTTTTAGGTTTATCTATGCCTAATTTTTGGATAGGTTTAATGTTAATGCTTTTATTATCATACAGGTTAAGGCTTTTGCCTGCCAGTGGTTCAGGTTCAATGCTCCATTTGATAATGCCAGCAATAGCTTTGGGTTTACCTGCGGCAGGAGTTATTACAAGGTTAACCAGGTCCAGCATGTTAGAAGTTCTCAAAGAAGATTATATCAGAACTGCCCAGTCAAAGGGATTAAAAAATCAGACTGTTATTTATAAACATGCTCTCAAAAATGCTATGCTGCCAGTAATTACTGTAATAGGCATACAGCTAGGCTCCCGGCTTGGAGGTTCTGTTATAATTGAAAGTGTTTTTGCTTATCCTGGAATTGGTCGATTTGCTTACCTCAGATTATTGGCTAGAGATTATCCCATGATTATGGGTAATTTACTTATTTTTGCTTTTATTTTCATACTAATTAATCTTTTAACTGATATTCTTTATGGTTTTATTGAACCCAGGATTCGCTATGAATAATTTGATGATTGGAGGAATAGCTAATGCAATCGACTGAAAAATTAAAAGATAATAAATCAGGAAAAGATAAAAATGAGAAAAGGAGCATGAGTTTTCGTAAAGATGCTTTTAGAAGATTTAAAAAGAGTCCAACAGCTATTGTAGGTCTAATAATTGTTATTATATTTATTGGTATTGCTGTTTTAGGACCATATATAACCCCTCATAATCCCTTTGAACAGAATATAATTAATGCCCATCAGGGACCCTCTGCTGAATTCTGGTTAGGCACTGATTTTTTTGGTAGAGATATTTTAAGTAGAATTATTTATGGGGCAAGAATTTCTTTGATGGTAGGTTTAAGCGTTGTAATGCTTCGGGCAGCCATAGGAATTATTGTTGGCTTGATTGCCGGTTATTATGGTGGCTGGATTGAGAATATCTTAATGAGAATAGTTGACGCCTTTATAGCATTTCCTGGAATAATTCTGGCTATGGCTATAATGGCAATTAGAGGTCAGGGGATAGAAAATGTAATTATTGCTCTAACAGTTGTCGGTTGGCCAACCTTTGCCAGACTTGTTAGAAGTGAGGTCATTTCATTAAAGGAAAGAGAATATGTCTGGGCAGCTAAAGGGATAGGCTTAAATGACATAAAGATAATGATGAATCATATTCTGCCAAATTGTCTTTCTACTATTATTGTTTATGCAACTCTAGGTATAGCTTATCCAATAATAGCAGAGGCCGGCTTAAGCTTTTTAGGCCTGGGAGCAACACCACAACAGGCAACCTGGGGTTTCCAAATGTCACTTGAGCGTCAATATATGAGAACTGCCTGGTGGGGGGTAACATTTCCAGGTTTATCCCTTATGACAGTTGTTCTAGGTTTTAATCTGCTTGGTGATGGACTCAGGGATATACTTGATCCAAAGATGCGGGAATAGTTTTCAAGTTTTTGTTTATTAGATTGACCAGGCTAATATTTTCTAAGATATATATGATTTAGAGATCTCGACTGGGAGTAAGCTGACAGTCGGGATTTTTTATTGCACGTTTTTATTATAGAGCAATAATATTTTTTTATTAATAAATAAGATTTTATGAAGGTATTTTATATTTTAAAGAGAATACTATTAATATGGATTATATTAGTTGGTTAATGATTAAAAGGTTTCTAATATACAAAGGAGGTTTTTATTTTTGGGAAACTCAAATCGGTTATCAAGAGAGATATTACAGATAAAATCACATATGGACTCATTGAAACCAGCAGAAAAGCGAGTTGCTGAGTATGTAATGGAACATGCTGATGAGGTAGTTTATTCTTCGATTACAAATCTGGCAAATGAAATTGGCGTCTCAGAAGCGACGATAGTTAAATTCTGTCAGCGAGTGGGGTATTCTGGTTATCAGGAACTAAAAATTATGCTGGCCAGATCTGATCGAGAATCTGATGACCAGGAGATAATTTATGGGGCAATTGAGCCTGGAGATTCAATTGGTCAGCTTAAAGATAAACTATTTCAGATCTATGATGAATCGCTCGAGAGTACACATAAGTTAATTGATGATGGTTTATATCAGAAAGTAGTGGAAAAGATTTTATCGGCTAGAAGACTTTATTTCTTTGGTTATGGGGCATCTGGAATAGTTGCAAGGGATGCTGAATTAAAGTTTGTTAGAATTGGCCTGCCAGCCATTGCTATGACTGACAGTCACAATCAAAAAACAGTGGCTTCACTATTAAAACCAGATGATTTAGTAGTGGCTATCTCTGACTCTGGACGGACAAGGGAATTAATTGAGGTTCTCGATATTCTAGATGAAATTGATTGTCAGCGGGTTGCAATCACCTCCCAGGTTGGTTCACCTGTCAGTGAAAGGTCTGAGATAACCCTGCTGACTTCTTCAAGGGAGACTCCTTATAGAGGGAGCGCAATAGCCTCAAGAATAGCCCAGCTTGCAGTGATCGATATTTTATTTCTGGCGACAGCACTTGCAAATCATGATGAAACAACTGCAGCTTTGCAAAAGACTAGAGAAGCAATGCAGATCAGCAAAGAGTAGAGACTGGAGGATATAACATAAAATGATAATAAAAGAACTAAAAAAAGTTGAAGATTTAGATGCAGGAATTAAACTATGGAACAAGAATTATACTAAATACAGCCTTGAAAGAGATTTATATCGTCAGAATTTGCTGGCTCCATATTCAGGCCTTCAGATTAGATTATTTGGAGGTTTTGAGAATAACAGGCTAATAGCTTTTGCAGCTATCAAGCAGCCAGTTGAGGAGCTAACTAATTATGTTGGCCCAGAAAGAGGCTGGATTTCTCTGCTTGTTGCTGAAAGTGGAGCTGGTTCTACTGACTGGAAAGAACTGCTAGCTTATGTCACTAAAGAACTTAAAAATTTTGGAGCTAGATTTATTAGTTATGGCCAGGATCCCCAGAACTTCCTGCCTGGATTGCCAGTAGATTATGAATCTGAAAAGACTGCCTGGTTAGAAGCAGGTTTTCAGGATGCTGGTCTGGAATCTGATCTAAGAAGAGTTTATAAATCAGAGCCTGATGCTAGAGACTTTTCCGATGATAGTTATCTGGTTCGTCAGTCAGAAGTGACTGACAGGAGAAATTTATTAGAATTTTTAAAAGAAGAGTTTCCAGGCCGCTGGCAGTATGAAGCTGAAAATATTAGTTGCTGGCCTGGGGGTATTCAGGATTATTATTTACTATTAAAGAAAAAGGCCATTATAGGTTTTGCCAGAACTAATCGCCAGGATGGGTTTTATAGAGGCCCTAATGTTAATTTTGGAGGTGTTTCTGGAGAGACATTTGCAGGATTAGGCCCTCTAGGTATTGCTGAAAACTGGCGAGGTCAGGGTTTAAGCACTCCTTTTTTACAGCAGATTTTAAAACAATTGTATAATGATGGATATAAAGAGATAACAATCGACTGGACTACTCTTGTAGAATATTATAAAAGATTTGGTTATGAAGTTGTTCATCAATATATTCCTCTCCAGAAGGAGTTGAATTAAAAATGAGAAATTACTTTAAAAAGCAGGTTTCTCGTAAGGGCAAAGCTTCAAAGATTTCCAGCTCCAAAAAAGCCAGGGATTATAATTTAAAACTAGATAAAGTTGCCTGTAATGAAATTAATCAATTTATGGAAACTGCAGTCGAGTCAGGTGTTTTTCCTGGTGCTGTTTTAGGTATTGCCCAGGGAGATAAATTGATTTATAGTCAGGCATTTGGCAGGAAATCATATGATGACGATTCCAGGGTTAAACTTGATACAGTGTATGATCTAGCCTCGTTGACAAAGGTTTTAATAACTACAACCGGGATTATGCAATTAAATGAAACAGGGAGGCTAAATCTCCATGATTATTTAAAAGACTTTTTTCCTGAGATAAGTAAAGAGCTTGAAGATATAAGGGTTGATCAGTTAATGACCCATACCTCTGGTCTGCCAGCAATAGTTCAGTTATGGAAAGAGCCTGGAGATAAAGAAGCAGTTCTGGAATATCTATTGAATTTAGAACCAGAAGCTGAGCCAGGTCAACAGATTGTTTATAGTGATCCTAATTTCTTACTTTTAGGTTTTATTATAGAGAAAATTTTAGGTTTAAGCCTTGATGAATATGCCAGAGAATATATAATTGGTCCTGCTGGCCTTAAAAAGACTGGCTTTAATCCATTAGATAATATTGAAGATCTGACAAAGGAAAATATTGCTCCAACTGAATATTGTGACTGGCGGGAGAAACAGATTCACGGTGAGGTTCATGATGAGAATTGTGCTTTTCTTGACGGTGTTAGTGGCCAGGCCGGTTTATTTTCAAATGTTAATGATTTAGTTAAACTGGTGGCAATGATCTTTAACCAGGATGAAAAGGAAATTAATCTTTTATCACCGGCCAGCAGTAGAATCCTGGCCAGGACTTATACCAGAAAGAATGGTGAAAGACGAGGGTTAGGCTGGGATAAAGGAGGCAATATTAGGTCTTCATCTGGAATATACTTTGGCAGTAAAGCCTCTGGTCATACTGGCTTTACTGGAACATCAATCTGGACATTGCCAGAGAGTGGATTGACTGTGATTCTGCTTTCAAACAGAGTTAATGGTGGCAGAGAGAACCAGGAGATTATTAAACTAAGGCCTAGATTGCACAATTTGATTTATAGCTTACTGAGTGAGGACAACCATAATACTGAGCCGATTGGATTCCAGATAGCTAGAGATAATGACAATAATGATTTTTCTTCAGGATTAAAGGAGAGATAAGATGTTAAAGATTGCTGGAATAATGTCAGGTACATCTTTAGATGGGATTGATGTGGCAATAATTGAAACTGATAGGTTCGAGAGCTCTAAAGTAGAAATTATAGATTATTTTCAAAAAGAATATCCTGCAGAAATAAGAGAAAGAATTGATAAGATGATAAATAATCGTCACCTGGATGCAGGGATGGTTTTAGAAGAAGTAGCCAGTTTGAACCTGAAGCTTGGAGAACTCTATGCTGAGGCAGTCAGGACAGCCAGTTCTAAGGCTGGACTTCAATTATCAGAACTTGATTTAATTGGCTGTCATGGCCAGACTGTTTTTCATAAACCTGGTGGCAGCAAGACTGTAAGCCTCCAGCTTGGTTCTGGATCTGTTATAGCTGAGCGGACCGGTGTTGATACAATTACTAATTTTAGGCTTAAAGACATCGCTGCCGGTGGGGAAGGAGCTCCCCTTGTGCCATTAATTGATTTTTTATTATATCGAAGCAGCCACAGCCATCGCTTTTTAGTAAATATAGGCGGAATTGCCAACTATACCTGGCTGCCAGCTGATTGCAATCGCAGGGATGTTAGAGGGAGTGATACTGGTCCAGGTAATATGATGATAGATGCTGGAGTTCAGTTACTAACTGATGGTAAGTCGAATTACGATAAAGATGGAGCTATAGCCAGCCAGGGTGAGCTCGATCAGATTTTATATGACCGTCTTTTTAAGCATGAATTTTTTGATAGAGCATACCCACGATCAACAGGACGGTATGATTTTGGCAGACAATATACTGAGAAAATGGTAAAAGAGGCTTATGCTAGAGGTGTAAAAGATATTGATATTATAAGGACTTTAACAGAGTTTACTGCCAGTTCTCTGGTAGAAAGTTTTCAGGAGGAACTTGCTTCAGAAGAAATGATAACTTTAAAAAAGTCTGACTGTCTTGAGGTTATTATAAGTGGCGGTGGGAGTCATAATACAACTCTCCTTGAGTTAATTGAAAAAGAGATATCTGAAAGATTCCATAATTACCGAACTGACTTGATTTCTCTTGCAGATAAAGATTATAGTCAATATGATATTCCGGCAATAGATGCCGATCAGAAAGAGGCTGTGGCCTTTGCACTTTTAGCCCGGGAATCTATCATGAAAAGACAGGGAAATCTTCCTTCTGTTACCGGGGCAAAAAACCCTGTGATTACAGGAGATCTGACACCTGGTGATACCGCTGACTTTGAATAGATGCTTTTTATCATCTAGATATATGTTATAATTAATCTAATCTTAGGTAAAAAGTTTGATTAAGTATATAAAAGGAGAGATATCATGGAAGGAAATCAGGGAACTGCTGCTTCTCCTGGAATTGCCATTGGCCAGGCTCTTATCCAGGAAAGACATGAATTTCAGTTTGTTCAAAAAGATATAGAAGAGGCAGAATCTGAACTTGAGATTAAAAGATTTTATCAGGCAATTGCTGAAGGTAAAGAGGATGTAAAGGATTTGAGGCATAAGGTTAAAAAAGAAGTGGGCGCCCAGGAGTCAGAGATATTTACAACCCATATTCAGATAATGAATGACCCAGAATTTCATAATTTAGTTGAAAAAATTATTAGAGAGGAACAGGTAACTGCTGAAGTTGCCGTTCAAAGGGTTATTAGAAATTTTGCTGCTCAATTTGCTGAAATGGAAGAAAGTTATATTAATGCCAGGGAGACAGATATAAAGGATATTGGAGATAGAATTTTAAGATTGCTCCAGGGAATGGAACTTGATCAGAGCTTGATTGAAGATGAAGTCATTTTAGTTTCCTATGAACTTACTCCCTCAGAGATCGCCAGGTTAGATACAAATCGTGTTATGGGGATTGTTCTGGCTGAGGGTTCAAGAACCTCCCATACAGCAATTCTTGCCAGATCTCTCGAGATCCCAACGGTTGTGGGCCTTGGAGCTGAGGTTATCAGCCAGATAGGCCAGGGAGATGAATTAATCGTTGATGGCGATGATGGTTTGATTTTTATCTCCCCAGATGAAAAGACAATTTCTAACTATAAAAAAAGATATCAGGAACTGGAACTCCGGGAAAAAGAGTTAGAGAAATATAAAGATATGAAACTGGAGAGAAAAGATGGCAGGAGAGTTTATGTAAATGCCAATATAGGCGGTACAGTCGATCTCGGGCCGATGCTGGCCAGAGGTGCTGATGGAATAGGACTTTTTCGCACTGAGTTTCTCTTTTTAGATAGAGATGACCTCCCAGGTGAAGAAGAGCAGTTTCAGATTTATAAAGAAGTAGTTGAAAAAGTGGGAGATCGTCCAGTTGTAATCAGGACAGTGGATATCGGTTCAGATAAAAAACCTGAATACCTTGAATTTCCAGAAGAGATAAATCCAGCGATGGGTTATCGGGGGATTAGAATTTCTCTTAATAATAAAGATTTCTTTAAAACTCAGCTTAGAGCAATTTTAAGGGCATCTAAATTTGGAAATGTTAAGATAATGTATCCGATGATTTCAGCTATTGAAGAGGTCCGCAATGCCAATAGTGTACTCCGTCAATCCAGGCTGGAATTATTAGAAGAGGATGTTGAGATTGGAGATCCAGAAATAGGGATCATGATTGAAGTGCCCTCTGCTGTTGCAATGGTCAGAGAACTGGCTGAAGAAGTTGATTTTTTAAGTATAGGTACCAATGATTTAGTCCAGTATACTCTGGCGGTAGATAGAACTAATGAGAAGATTAAAGATCAGTTTACTCCTTATCATCCGGCGATTCTAAGAATGATTACCAGAGTAGCTGCTGCTGGTAGAGAGTTTGATATACCTGTGGCCATGTGTGGAGAGGCAGCTGGTGATAAGTTACTAATTCCATTCTGGCTTGGAATTGGTATAGATCAATTAAGTATGAGCCCGGTCTCTATTCTTCCAGCCAAAGAGACAATAAATAAGTGGCTCAATCGAGACAAAACAGAATTAATTCAGAAAGTTTTACAGATGCCAACAGTAGCGGAAATTCAATACTATCTGTCAAGGAGGGAATAATTATGTATATGAAATTATTAGAAGAGCGGAGAAGTATTCGTAAATATAAGAATCAGGAGATTGAAGGTGAAAAGATTCAATCTCTGCTCCAGGCAGCCTTGCTTTCGCCTACATCCCGGGGAAGTCAGCCCTGGCAGTTTGTTCAGGTTGATGATAAAGACCTCCTCCAGGAGTTATCTGAAGCTAAAGCAGGAGGTTCATCATTTTTAGCCGGGGCAACGCTAGCAATTGTAATAGCTGCAGACCCTGAAATTAGCGATGTCTGGGTTGAAGACTGTTCGATTGCAGCTACCAATATTCAGATGGAAGCTGTTGATTTAGATCTTGGCTCCTGCTGGATTCAGATTAGAAAAAGGCAGCGGCAGGACGGCAGTGATTCAGAAGAGTATGTTAAGGATGTATTGAATTTACCAAATAAATTAAGAGTTGATTCGATTATTGCCCTGGGTTACCCGGATGAAGAAAAAGAAAAGTATGATCTTGACGATCTACCATATAATAAAATCCATTATAATCGCTATGGTCATGAGGTTCCTGAGTAAAAATAATAATTTTATATCTAAAAAACTTTGCCCCTGTAGAGATCTTGCAGGGGCAATTTTAATCCACACAAAGTATAAATATACATGAAAAAGTGTATATAATACTAAATTCTTTTGTGGTATAATTAACTTGAGGAGGTGAAAAGATGAAAACCCAGGAGATTCTTTTAGAACTTCTGCATAATATCCAGGAGACCTATGGTTATATTCCAGAAGTGGAGATTGACAAACTGGCAGAGAAATACAATCGTCCCCGAGCTGAACTGTATGGCGTGATAAAGTTTTACTCTCTATTTCATACTGAACCGACAGGCAAATATATTGTTAGAATCTGTGATAGCTTATCCTGTTATTTGCACGATTCTCATCAACTTGTAGAATCGGTCTCAGAGTACCTTGGCCTGGAGAATGGAGAGACAAGTGAAGATAGACTATTTACCCTGGAGATTGTTGAATGTCTCGGCTATTGTGGTGAAGGCCCGGTGATGATGGTTAATGATGAAATCTATACCCATCTTACACCTGGTCAGGCATTAAAGATTTTAAAGAAAGTCAATTAAATTCAGGAGGGGATTTCATTGGTTACTGAGCATAAATTATTAATGGGCCCTCCGCTATTAAAAGCAGAAGAATATGATTTTAAAGGTTTACAAAAAGCTTTAAAGCTGAGGCCTGAAGGGATTATTGATGAGATTAAGAAGTCAGGTTTAAAGGGCCGGGGTGGAGCAGGATTTCCAACTGGAGTAAAATGGGAGCTGGCATTAGCAGAAACTGGAGAGAAAAAATATATTATCTGTAATGCAGATGAAGGTGAACCAGGCACATTTAAGGACAGGTATCTTTTAGAAGAAAGACCACTCAAGGTTTTAGAGGGTATTTTAATTGCTGCCAGAGCGATTGGAGCAAATGAGGGTTTTATTTATATTAGAGGAGAGTATACTGAGCCAATAAAAATTTTTAAAAAAACTATAGAAGAAGCAGAGAAGCAAGGAGTTTTAGGAGATAACATCTTTGGCTCAGATTTTAATTTTAAATTAACTTTAGTTCGGGGCGGTGGAGCATATGTCTGTGGTGATGAAACTTCCTTGATTAATTCGATTGAGGGTAAGCGAGGTATTTCCAGAATAAAACCACCATATCCTATTCAAGCAGGCTTATTTGACAGGCCAACAGTTGTTAATAATGTTGAGAGTCTGGCAGCTGCAGCTGAAATAATTAATCAGGGTGCAGATTATTATACTGGGCTTGGAACAAAAAATAGTCGGGGAACTAAATTAATCTGCCTCAGTGGAGATATTGAAAAACCTGGAGTTTATGAAGTTGAGTTTGGTTCAACAACTCTCAGAGATATTCTATATGAACTTGGAGGAGGACCGTTAAAGGATGATAGCTTTAAATTCATTATTCCTGGAGGACTTTCAACTGCAGCCTTAACTATTGAAGAATTAGATTGTCAGTATAGTTATGAGGGCATTGAAGCTGCCGGTTCCAGTCTTGGTTCAGGGGCAATTATAGCAATCGGTCAGAAGCACCAGCTATTAGAAATCCTGCAGAGAGTTGGGCGTTTTTATATGGATGAAACCTGTGGAACCTGTTTTCCCTGCCGGGAGGGGAATCGCCATATAGATTATATTTTCAAAAAGCATCATAATGGCAAATTTTATCAGGAAGATGTAGATATTTTAGCTGATATTGGCAAGGCAATTTCAGGGGCTGCCCGCTGTGGCCTGGGACAGACTTCATTATCTCTGGCTAGATCATTATTTTATAAATTTCCTGAAGAGTTGATTATTGGAGGTGGTCAGAGATGATCAAGTTGATTATTGATAATCAAGAAATCAGCGTTGAACCTGGAACAACTATTTTGGAAGCTGCTAGAGCAGCTAAAGTTAAGATTCCAACACTCTGTTATGAGGAAGAACTTTCTGTCTTTGGTGGCTGCCGTCTCTGCATCGTTGAAGTCGATAATAAAGATAGCTTAATGCCTGCCTGTGCCACTGAAGCTGAGGATGGCATGGTTATTAGAACCCACACTCCTAAAGTCAGAGATATTAGACAAACCATTTTTGAGATGATTATAGCTTCACATGATATTAGCTGTGAGCTCAACTGTTTGACCTGTTCCAGAGCTTCTAGTTGTGAATTGAGAGAGGTAGCTGAAGACATTGGAGTTACAAGGATGAGACTGGATCCAATTATTAGAGGTCATAGCAAAGATTTTTCCAGCTATGCTATTGCCAGAGAACCTAATAAATGTATAACCTGTGACCGATGCATCAGAAAATGTCAGGAGATTCAGGGGATCGGGATCTTTGCAAATGCAGGCCGGGGTCCTGAGACAATAGTTACAACCTTTGAAGATAGAGGCATTGGAAATGTGGAATGTACAAACTGTGGCCAGTGCATTATCTCCTGCCCGACGGGTGCGCTTCATGAAGTTTATCATTATGATAAGGTCTGGGAAGCTCTATATGATGAGAGCAAACATGTTATTGTCCAGACTGCCCCTTCAGTCAGGGTAGCTATTGCTGAATCCTTTGGGGCAGAGCCTGGTACAGTTGCAACAGGTCAACTGGTTGCAGGTTTAAGAAGACTCGGTTTTGACAGAGTTTTTGATACTAATTTTACAGCTGATCTGACAATTATGGAAGAAGCAACTGAAGTCGTTAAAAGAATAACTGAAAATCAAGATCTACCAGTTTTTACATCCTGTAGCCCGGGCTGGATTAAATTTATAGAACATTTTTATCCTGAATATTTAGGGCATCTTTCAACAGCTAAATCTCCACAACAGATGTTTGGAGCAATTGCAAAAAGCTATTATGCTGAAGAATCAGGGATACCGAGGGAAGATATTGTTTCTGTTTCAATAATGCCCTGTACTGCCAAGAAATTTGAGGCTCAGCGGCCTGAAATGGGTGATGATGTAGATTATGTTCTGACAACCAGAGAGGCAGCAATGATGTTTAAGTCAGCAGGACTTAACCTCTGTGAGCAGGATGAATCAGACTATGACGAACTACTGGGCTTTTCCAGCGGCGCTGCAGATATTTTTGGAAATACCGGTGGAGTAATGGAAGCTGCTTTAAGAACAGCCTATCATATTATAACAGGTGAAGAACTTGAAGATATTGAAATCAATGCTGTTAGAGGTTTAGAGGGGATTAAAGAGGCCAGTATTAAGATTACTGATGATCTTACAGTGAATGTAGCTGTTGCTAATGGACTGGCTAATGCCCATAGAGTTATGGAGATGCTTAAAGAGGGTAAAGAATATCATTTTATAGAATTCATGGCCTGCCCAGGTGGCTGTATTGGTGGAGGTGGCCAGCCGCTGCCGACTGGAAATACTACCAGACAGGAAGTCCGAGAAAAGAGGCAGAAAGCTTTATACCAAATAGATCATACTAAAAAGATTCGCCGTTCCCATGATAATCCAATGATCAAAAAATTATATGCTGATTATTTAGGAGAGCCTGGAAGTCATAAAGCACATGATTTACTTCATACAAAATATACAGCTAGAGGAATAAAATAAAGTTATTTTTAAATTTTTAACTTGCTAAATTACTAAAAATTAGTATATAATTAAAGTATAAGAGTTAATAATGCTTATATTCAGTTAGTCATAATTACAGGGGGAAATAAATTCATGGATTCAGAGTTTCGTTTAGAACAGGATTCACTAGGAGAAGTTAAGGTTCCCAAAAAAGTTTATTATGGTGCTCAGACAGAACGCTCAAGAAATAATTTTCCAATTGGTAAAGAAAAGATACCAGAGGAGGTAATAAAAGCTTATGGCATGGTCAAACTGGCTGCAGCCAGGGCCAACCATCAATTAGGTAAACTTTCAGAGGAGAAATTAGAACTTATTGAAAGAGTTACAGAAGAAATAATTACTGGCAGGCTGGATGACCATTTTCCATTAGTTGTCTGGCAGACAGGTTCTGGAACCCAGACCAATATGAATGTCAATGAAGTTATCAGTAATCGGGCTTCAGAGATTGCAGGCAATGAACAAGGATCTCATGATCCCCTTCATCCTAATGATGATGTGAACATGTCTCAATCATCCAATGATACTTTCCCGACAGCAATGTCTGTCGCCGCTACCCTAGCTATTGGAAAAAAATTAAAACCGGCCTTAGAAAATTTTCATGAAACCTTAGAAGAGAAGTCTGAAGAATTTTCAGACCAGATTAAAACTGGTAGAACCCATCTAATGGATGCAACCCCGGTCAGCCTGGGCCAGGAATTTTCAGGTTATGCCAGCCAGGTACAACACGGACTTGGTCATCTTGAAGATAGTCTTGCTCATCTAAAGGAATTGGCTATTGGAGGTACAGCAGTCGGCACCGGGTTAAATACTCCGGAAGGTTTTGACAATGAAGTTGTATCCAATCTTAATCAACTGACAGGATTTAACTTTAAAGCAGCCCCAAATAAATTTGAAGCCATCGCTGCCCATGATAGCATTGTTAATTGTAGCGGGGCTTTAAAAACAATTGCAACCAGCCTTATTAAAATTGCCAATGATATTCGCTGGCTGGCATCTGGTCCCCGTTGTGGTCTGGCAGAAATAGAAATCCCGGCTAATGAACCAGGGAGTTCAATTATGCCAGGTAAGATAAATCCAACCCAGGCAGAAGCCCTGCTCCAGGTTTCTTATCAGGTAGTTGGAAATGATACAGTAATAAATCTGGCAGGTTCCAGTGGCAATTTTGAGCTTAATGTTGCCAAACCAGTTATGATTTATAATTTATTGCAGAGCATTAATCTCCTGGCAGATGCCGTAAAATCCTTTGAGAAAAGATGTCTTAAAGGAGTTAAACCTCTTTCAAAAAATTTAAGTAAATATCTCAACCGCTCATTAATGCTGGTGACAGCTCTAACTCCATTAATTGGTTATGAGAAAGCTGCAGAGATTGCAAACAAGGCACACAGAGAAAGTAAAACTTTAAAAGAGGTAGCTGTTGGGGATGGTTATCTGACTGAAGAAGAGTTCGAAAAAAATGTTGATCCTGGCAGTATGATCTAATTTAATCATTATTTTATAGAATTTATTCCATAAAGTAAGGAGTTGATGATAATGCCTACCTGGTTTAGGTGCCCTGAATGTGGTGCAGAATATTATACCGCAGCAACGATTAACTCCAGTGAAGAAGAATCATGTGCTGAGTGCAAGGCAATCTTAGAACTTTATTACTCAAAGGATGACTTTGAAAAACATCGATATCAATCAAGTGCAGGAGATAAAATTGATTAATATTTTCCCACCACCCTTAAACAGGGTGGTTTTATTTTTGAAAAAATATTTATTTAAATAGATAAAATTGTTAACTAGTAACTTTTATTGTTAATTATTAAAGTATATAATAAAAAAATCAAGATAATAAACAGGGGGTATTTAAAATGAAAAAATTAAGTAGGTTAAACAAAATCGGTCAAATAGGTTTAGTTTTTGCTCTTGTATTATTTTTATTTAGTCCAGCTTTAAATTTAACTGTAGATGCCCATTCTCATCAGATGGATATAGTAGAGACTGCTCAAGATGCTGGTGGTTTCACAACACTTCTTGCAGCTGCAGAGGAGGCAGGATTAGTTGATGCATTAAAAGGTGAAGGTCCTTTAACTGTTTTTGCACCTAATGATGAAGCATTTAATCAGTTTTTAGAAGAAGCTGGTTTAACAGCTGAAGAGCTTCTTGGTGATCCAAGATTAGGTAATATCCTTAAGTTCCATGTTGTTCCAGGCAAAGTAATGTCTACAGACCTTGAAGATGGTATATCAGCTGAGACACTTTTAAGCCCACAGGAAATAGATATCTCCATTAATGATGGAGTATTTTTAAATGATAATATTCAGGTTATAGCCCCGGACATTGAAGCAAGTAATGGAGTAATTCATGTAATTGATGGAGTTTTATGGCCAGCTGATATTGTTGAGACAGCAGTGGCTGCCGGATTTGATACTCTTGTTACAGCTGTAGAAAGAGCAGGTTTAGTTGAAGCCCTAAAAGGTCCAGGTCTCTTTACAGTTTTTGCTCCAATTGATGAAGCCTTTGAGGCATTACCATCAGGAGTATTAGAAGAACTTTTAGATAATCCAGAAGACTTAGCCGATGTTTTATTATTCCATGTGGTTTCAGGCCAGGTTATGGCAGAAACTGTTGTTGGTTTAGATGGCCAGGAAGTTGAAACCCTTTTAGGTGAAACAATTGAAATAACAATAGATGGTGGCGAGGTATTTCTAGGACAACCTAAAGTAACAAGAACAGATATCCAGACATTAAATGGTGTAATCCATGTAATTGATTTAGTTCTTGTCCCTTAATAATTAATATAATAAAATATAGGTTAATTAAAAAATCCAGTTGTGAAATACCTGCTGGATTTTTTGCTTGAAATAAAGAAAGCAATAAAAATATATAATTAAGTGGTTACCAAAAAGCAGGAGAATCCATTGATTTACTGAATTAATATAATACAGGAAAAAATATCAGCCACAGGAGGCAGATAAAATGAAATTAGATGAATTTAATTATCTTGATAACCCTTATAAATCACAGAGAATGACAGTTTTTGGCACTAACGGTATGGTGGCAACTTCTCAGCCGCTGGCAGCCCAGGCCGGCTTGTCAGTTCTTCGTCGTGGCGGGAATGCAGTTGATGCAGCAGTAGCCACAGCAGCGGCTCTGACAGTTTTAGAGCCAACCTCAAATGGTATTGGTTCTGATGCCTTTGCAATAGTCTGGGTAGATGGCAAGCTCCATGGCTTAAATAGTAGCGGACAGGCCCCGGCAGCTATTTCCAGAGAAAAGGTCAAAGAACTCGGCCATGATAAGATGCCTAAATATGGCCTAACTCCGGTAACAGTCCCAGGGGCTCCAGCAGCCTGGGCAGCTTTAAGCTATCGATTCGGCAAATTGCCATTAATAGAAGTTCTAAGTGAAGCTATCAGATACGCAGAAAACGGATTCCCGGTATCACCAGTAACAGCAGCAGCCTGGCAGCGGGCAGCCAAAGTTTATAAAAAGAAGCTTGATGGGGATGAATTTGAGAGCTGGTTTAAAACATTTACTGATAAAAATGGCAATGCCCCCGGGGCTGGAGAAACCTGGCGCTCCTTTGATCATGCAGCGACTCTAAAATCAATAGCCCACACAGGTGCAGAAAGCTTTTATAATGGAGAAATTGCAGAGAAGATTGATGAATTTTCCCAGCAGCATAATGGATTTATACGAGGAGATGACATGGCCAGTTTCAAGCCAGAATGGGTAGAACCTCTATCTGTAAATTATCGAGGTTATGACATCTGGGAACTCCCCCCTAATGGCCAGGGTATCATAGCTTTAATAGCTTTAAATATCCTAAAGGAATTCAAATTGGAAGGATTAAGCCAGTTAGAAAAATATCATAAATCAATTGAAGCCCTAAAGCTTGCCTTTGCAGATGGCCATAAATATATAACTGATCCAGACAAGATGTCACTAAAACCAGAAGAGCTCCTCAGCCAGGAATATGCAGAAAAGAGAAGTCAATTAATCGGCCAGGAAGCTCTAACACCAGAACCAGGCCAGCCACCAAAGGGAGGAACTGTCTATCTCGCCGCGGCAGATAGAGATGGCCAGATGGTATCATTCATCCAGAGCAACTATATGGGCTTCGGCTCAGGAATAGTTGTACCTGGCACAGGAATAGCATTGCAGAACCGTGGCCATACCTTTAGCCTTGATCCAGAACATGACAATAGCCTGGAGCCTGGCAAACGGACCTATCACACAATTATTCCTGGCTTTATGACTAAAGATAATAAACCTATCGGCCCATTTGGAGTTATGGGTGGCTTCATGCAGCCCCAGGGTCACCTTCAGGTTATCATGAATACCATAGATAGAGGCTTTAATCCCCAGGCAGCCCTGGACGCCCCCCGCTGGCAATGGACAGAAGGCAAAAAAATAAAAGTTGAAAGCAACTTTCCAACCAGAGAAGCAACTTTGCTGGCAGATAAAGGCCATGAAATCCAGGTCTCATTATCATCAGGCAGCTTTGGCAGAGGCCAGATCATCTGGAAAGATGAAGATACTGGAGTACTGGCAGGTGCAACAGAACCAAGGACAGACGGTACTGTGGCAGCATTTTAGTGCTAATCATAAAAATTACTAATATTAATCTTCTATTTATGCAGGAGTTTATCAATATATAAAGAATATATTATTATAACGTATATATTTATACAATTAATACACCATTATGGTAAAGATTATATAATAGTAGCTATTTAAATTTCAGGAAGGGGTAACCTTTATGGCAAAAACTATCACAGTTGTAGGTGGTGGACTTGGAGGCCTTTCAGCAGCCATATCCCTGGCTGCAGATGGGCATCAGGTCAGATTATTTGAGAAAAACCAGCATTTAGGAGGCAAGCTCAACCAGGATACTATTGATGGTTTCACATTTGACCTGGGCCCCTCAATCCTGACAATGCCCCATATCTTCAAGAAATTATTTGAGCTCCACAACCAGGATATGGGTGATTTTTTAGAAATCCAGAGATTAGATTTAGAATGGCGCTCATTTTTTGAAGATGGAACAGTTATTGACCTTTATTCAGATCTTGGAGAGATGCTTGAAGAAAACAAAGATTTAGACTCTAAAGATATTGAAGAAATCAAAAATTATCTCGATTATGCAGGTGGCATCAGTGATTTAGTAGAAGAAGGCTATTTTGCTGAAGGCCTTGATACCCTGGGCCAGGTTCTAAAATATTATGGACCGATAAAAGCCTTTCGTGGTCTTGATTATTTTTCAACAATGGCAGATGGCGTTGCAAAAAGAATTAATAATCCTTATCTGCAGCATATCTATAATTTTTTTATAAAATATGTTGGTTCATCGCCCTATCAAGCTCCGGCAGTTTTAAATATGCTGCCCTATATCCAATACAAATACGGACTCTGGTATGTGCCTGGCGGCCTCTTTAGAATTTCAGAAGCCCTCCAGCAGTTAGCTGCCGGTATTGACAACCTTGAACTTAACACCGGCAGCGAGGTCGTTGGCATTGAAAAAACTGGAGATAAAATAGATGGAGTTATTCTTGAAAATGGCCAGCTAATTAAAAGCGATTATATAGTTTCTAATATGGAAGTTATTCCTTTTTACAGGGATCTGCTGGTCGAACCAGAGATAGAAAATAAATATCAGAAATTTGAGCCGGCCTGTTCCGGCTATGTTCTCCATTTAGGAGTTGATCGCCGTTATAATAATCTTGCCCATCATAATTTCTTTTTCTCTAAAGACCCTAAAGAGCACTTTGCCTCAGTCTTTCAGGAATATAAACTGCCAGAAGACCCAACAATTTATCTGGTAGCATCAAGCCAGACTGACACAGCTCAGGCCCCTGAAGGTTGCGAGAATATAAAGATTCTGCCTCATATTCCCCATCTAGGCAGAGGCAGCTTTAGCAGAGAGGAGTATGACAGCTTAAAAGAGAGGGTCCTTGATAAGCTGGAGCGGAATGGGCTTGATAATCTCAGAGAACATATTATAGTTGAAGATGAATGGCTACCAGAGGATATTCAGCTCAATTATTATTCAAATTATGGAGCTATATACGGTGTAGTTTCTGATAAATCAAAGAATAAAGGCTTTAAAGCCCCTAAAAAAAGCCATAAATATAAAAACCTTTACTTTACCGGCGGTTCAGTCAACCCAGGCGGAGGAATGCCAATGGTAGTTCTATCTGGCCAGCAGGTAAGAGATATGATCAAGGATAAGGAGTGATATTTGATGACAGAAGTTGGAATAGTAGGAGCCGGGCCAGGAGGTCTGGCAGCAGGAATACTATTAGCAGATAAAGGAGTTAACGTAACGATCCATGAAAGAATGGATAGAGTTGGCGGCAGAAATAGCTACCTGGAAAAAGGTGGTTATAAATTTGATATTGGCCCAACCTTTTTCATGATGCCCTTTATTCTGGAAGAGATCTTTGCAGCTACAGGCAGAAACCTCCATGATTATGTAGAATTAAAGATGATGGACCCATACTATAAACTCTGGTTTGCAGATGGCAAAACAATGACACCATCATTCCACAGAGATAAAGTCAGGGAATCTATCGCCAGCATAAATCCTGAAGATGCCGCTGGCTATGACCGCTATATGGAAGATAACGAAAAAAAGATGCGCTATACCCTGCCAGTATTGCAGCGTCCCTATAATTCCTTTACCGATCTCTTAAATAAAGATATCTTTAGATTGCTAAAAGTCTTAAATCCCCAGCGGAGCCTCTGGGATGATTTAGGAAAATATTTTGACGATGATAGGGTGAAGGTCGGCTTTACATTCCAGTCTAAATACCTTGGAATGTCGCCATTTAACTGTCCTTCAATGTTCAGTATTTTACCCTATACCGAATACAAATGGGGTGTCTATCATGTTACAGGTGGCCTAAACCAGCTGGCAACAGCCATGGCCGAACTCTTTAAAGAACTCGGCGGTGAGATAGCTTTAGAGTCAGAAGTGGATGAAATAAAAATAAATGGCCAGAAAGCAACCGGTCTTATAATAGATGGTAAGACCCATAAATACGATGAGATCGTGCTAAATGCAGATTTCTCCTGGGCCATGCAGAACCTCATCCCAAATGAAAAGCGCAACAAGTATTCAGATAGCAGACTCGATAAAAAGAATTATTCCTGCTCCACCTTTATGCTATATCTAGGGCTGGATGAAAGCTATGATCACTTAAATCACCATAACGTCTTTATAGCTGAAGATTACAAGAAAAACTTCCTTGAGATCGAGTCAGATAAAGTGCTCTCTAAAGATCCATCATTTTATCTCCAGAACCCGACAGCTACAGATGATACCCTGGCACCTCCAGGTCATTCAGCCATGTATCTGCTGGTTCCAACAGCAAATTTAAAGGGTAAAATTGACTGGAATAATCAAGCAGAATCCTTTAAAGAACAGATGCTGGATCTCCTGGAAAAAAGAGCAGGGATCACTGACATTAGAAATCATATCAAAGTCGAAAAGATGATAACTCCAAAGGACTGGGAAACCCAGATGAATGTCGGTTATGGAGCAACCTTTAACCTGGGCCATAATCTCAGGCAGATGCTCATCTTTAGGCCCCATAATGACTTTGAAGAATTTGAGAATATCTGGCTTGTTGGTGGCGGAACAAATCCAGGCAGCGGCCTGCCAACGATCTATGAATCAGGCAGAATCACTGCCAATCTGCTGGCTAAAAAGCTGGGTCTAAGTTATAGTTTTGACCATCTCGACACCTTTGAGCAGAAATTTAAAGAAGATGCCTATCAACACATGGTCTAATATATATAATCATATAATTATCCACCAAATAAATTTAATAAATAGCTGTCAACCTTAATCAGACATCAGTCTGGTTAACTGTCTGCCTCTCCCTGCCGTTTTCAGGCAGGGATATTTCTTTTTATATTGAATAATGTATTAATAACGAGAAAATAAAAGGAATCAGGTGATAGTAATGGATTTAGTTAATCGCAAACCAGCTGTTCTAATGAAAAACTTAAGCAAAAAGTTTGATGGGCAGACTGTGATTGATAACATAAGCTTTAGTCAGTCCCTGAATGAAACAGTGGCTATTCTAGGTAAAAATGGTTCCGGTAAGACAACATTAATAAAACTGCTGATAGGCCTCTATCAGCCAACTTCAGGCAATATCAAGTTATTTGGCCAGAACCCAACAAAGCACCCGGCAGTAAAAGAAAAAATATCATATTTAAGTGGAGATTATAATCTTTATCCTAATTTAACTGTCAGGGAGACGATTGAGCTGGCAGCTAGTTTATATAATACAGATATTGATCCAGATAAAGCATTAAACATTATTAGAAAAGAAGGTATTGACCTGGATAAAGAGATAAAACTGCTCTCTAGAGGCCAACTGCAACTGGTCAAACTTGCTGCAGCTTTAGTTAATGATCCGGATTTAATAATTCTTGATGAGCCGACTTCAGGGCTTGATATTCTTGTCAGGCAGAGGCTTCTGGCCAGATTATGCTGGTATAAAGACGAAGAAAATATAAATTTACTCTTTACCAGCCATAATTTTAGCGAAATTAGTCAGCTAGCTGACAGAATTATTCTGCTTGATCAGGGTAAAAAATTAGCTGATTTAAAAATGGAAGAACTTCCTAATTTCAATAAAGAAATAATCTTTGTGCCTCAGAAAGATCTGAAAAAAAGAGATTTAGGTCTTGATAAAATTCATGGAATCAATCAAATAACTTTAGAAGATAAGAAATTTATTATAAACTACTCAAAAGATGAAGCTAACATACTTTACAGACTTTCAGAAATACCATATCTTTCCCTAAAAATCAAAGAACCAGATTTAGCTGATATCTTTCATGAGCTAATCGAAGGAGGTCGACAGGATGAGTCTGAATAAATACAAACTATTACTTAAAAAGGAATGGGCTAATAATCGCTGGAAAGTCTTAATAGTCTCAGCCTTTCTCCTGGTAACAGCTACAATCCTGGTATTACAATATCCTATGGTGCAAAGAACTTTAGAATTAGGAATTCTTGATGAGTTGCCTGACTGGATGACCGGCGGGATGGAACAGCAGTTAAACTTTCATTATTATCTGGCTGATAGCTGGTTTGATGGCAGCCTGGCTCAGTATGGTACTTTACTGGCTGTACTCCTTGGAATGGGAGTTATTGGTAGTGAATTCCAGGACGGTACCCTGCCATTTTTACTGGCCAGACCTATTAAGCGGACTGAGCTATTCAAGAAAAAATTAGGCTTTCAAATATTTATTATGACCGCATTCATGATTATTTTAACTGTCTACTTAGGATTATTTGCCAGTTTTCAGGGTAGAGAAATATACTTATTTAGATTTATAATTGCCTTGATTCCCCTGGGGCTTAAGTTGCTGGTAGCTTTCCTGTTAACAGTTAACCTATCATTACTATTAAAAGATCAGGTTAAATCAGGTATCTTCAGTCTGGCAATAATTTTAGCTTTCTGGGTTGCCGCAAATCTAACACCTCTATACAATATCTTCTATTATTACTGGGCCAATCTGGCAGATTATTACGTAACCGGCAGTTTTCCCACAATAGATACAGCATTACTGATTATATTAAATACCGGCCTCTATGGCCTGGCCTTAAGCCGCTTTAAAAAGATGGATATATAATATATAATATAATAAGTCGCTAAAATATTTATAAATTAACAAATATTCAATGAGGTGTTTAGATGGAAAATGTTAGCAGTAGATTTGATAAAAACAGGAGATTTTAAAGTGAGAAGATAAGGGGAGTTTTAATATGCCTGACCCAAC
This sequence comes from Halonatronomonas betaini, assembly GCF_015666175.1. Taxonomy (NCBI): domain Bacteria; kingdom Bacillati; phylum Bacillota; class Clostridia; order Halanaerobiales; family Halarsenatibacteraceae; genus Halonatronomonas; species Halonatronomonas betaini. The sequence continues at coordinate 174,395 of NZ_JADPIE010000007.1, forward strand.
CCAAAACATAAAAACATTACTGCTGGATGGCTACCTGGATGAACCATCCTGTCTTGGCGTGCCGCCATATATTTCGCCCCATGCCAGATATCTCTATGGTGCCCTGCTGGCCGGTGGCATACCAGAGAAGATGATCAACTACCTTACCGCCGATTCATATAGAGACAGCAAAACAATCGCCGATCTTGAAGAATATGATCTCGTAATAATCCTGGCCGGAACAACAGTACCAGGCCATTATCTCGGCGGCCAGCCCCTGAGCCTGGCCGAAATCAAAGAGATTGGCCAGAACCTAAAATACCCGACCAGAGTCCTGGCCGGCCCAATAACCCTGGTCTGGGAGCAACTGCCTGGCCAGCAAGTTCTGGCAGAAAACTATGATATCATCACCGGAGAGCTGGCCCCTTTAGAACTATATAATCGCCTCCAGGATCAGCAAAACCAGCCAGTAATTAACAGTAAAAATCAGGAGAAAATAGCAGCAGCCATCTCAGACTGGGCAATCACCGGCAGCCAGATCTTTAAAGCCCATCCAGGCCATCCTAAATTACTGGCAGAGCTGGAAACCTTCCGGGGTTGCCCCAGAAGCAAGCACTGTGAATTCTGCAGCGAGCAGCTAAAGCAGATCCATTATCAGAGAAAGCCAGAGGCCATAGCGGCCGAAGTTAAGGCAATAGCAGCAACCGGTGTCCATAATTACCGCCTGGGCTGCCAGACCGATCTCCTGGCCTATCCCTGGTTAGAAGAGCTTTATAGCGGCATCAGAGAGGCCGATCCCGATCTAAAAGTCCTCCATCTTGATAATATCAACCCAGGCCCCCTGGGTAGAAAAGATCCGACAGAAGCTAGAAGACTTTTAAATATCATTTGCAAGTACAACACCCCAGGCGATGTCGCCGCCTTTGGCCTGGAATCAGCAGATCACCAGGTCTTAAAGGCCAACAACATCGATACCGACCCTGAACTGACCTTCAGGGCAATCGAGCGGATTAACGAGATCGGCGGCCAGCGTGTCAACGGCATCCCGAAATTACTGCCAGGACTAAACTTCCTGGCCGGCCTAAAGGGCGAAAGAGCAGAGACCTATCAGCATAACCTCCAGTATCTCAGAAGAATCAAAGAAGCTGGCTTAATGCTTAGAAGAATCAATATCCGCCAGGTCAATCCCCTGGGCAGCTATCAGGCCAGCCAGGTAGATAGCCGCCGTTTCAAAGAATTTAAGCGCCAGGTCAACGAAGAAATCAACAAACCAATGCTCCAGCAGGTATTCCCAACAGGCACAGTCATCAAAGGAGTCTGGCCAGAAATTAAAAAAGGCCGGCTGACCTATGGCCGCCGACCTGGAAGTTATCCTATTTTAATCGGCATCCCTGGCGATCACCTGAGCAAGGAAGAAATCTCAGTCCAGGTAATCGATTACGGTTACCGCTCAATAACCGCCCTGCCCTATCCATTCTATATCAATCAGGCCAGCCTGATCGAACTGGAACAGATTCCAGGCTTCGGCAAAAAACGGGCAGAAAAAGTCCTCCTGGCCAGGCCGAAAAACCTAAAAGAACTCTCAGAAACCATCGGTTCCGGCTTCCCCATAGAGGACTGGCAGGATATCTTTAAATTCAGTAAAAATTAATACAAAAATTAATAGAGCCTGGAGCTAATAACTCCAGGCCTAAAATATATTCTAATAACCGGCCTCATAATTAACAAGCCGCTTCATCTCTTTACCAGCCTGATAAAGCCTGATATTCTCAATAAACATATCAGTTGCCCGTTCATAATAACCGGAGAAACTTCCAGCAAGATGAGGCGTAATAATCACATTATCCAGCTTATAAAAAGGGGATTCCGGCGGCAGCGGTTCCTCCTCAAATACATCGAGGCCGGCCCCGGCAATCTCGCCAAACTCAAGGGCTGCCAGCAGCTCATCCTGGTTAACAACAGGCCCCCGGCCAACATTAATAAAGTAAGCTGACTCAGGCATCGCCTTAAACTCAGCAGCCCCAATCATCCCCTCAGTCTCAGAAGTTAGGGGCAGAATAGAGACCGCAAAATCAACACCGGCAAAGGCCTCCTGCAGCTGGTCCTGGCCATAAATCCTATCAACCCCTGGCACACCTTCATCAGGATTCCTCTTAACACCATCGACAACCATGCCAAAGGCATTGGCAACTTCAACAATCCCCTGGCCAATATTTCCTAGCCCTAAAACCAGCAGCCGCTTGCCCTTAAGGCCAGTTAGACTAATCCGGTTCCATTCCTTATTCTGCTGTTGCTTAAAAAGCTCCGGCAGCCGTCTGCTAAAACTCAAAATAAAGGCCATCGTATGCTCGGCAATTATATCCCTGTGCAATCCACTCATATTGGTCAGCTTCACACCATTTTCAGCAAGCCATTCAGCTTCCGGCTGCTCCAGTAACTTATCGACCCCGGCACTTAAAGCCTGCACCCATTTAAGCTCAGGCCCCTCGGCCAGAATGCCGGCATCTAAATCACCAGGAAAACCAATAGCAACCTCAGCATCCTCCATAGCCCTCTGCTGTTCATCATCCTCTAAAGCCTTAACAATCTCAATATCTTCAAATTCAGCTTCTATCTTCTGACTGTATTTCTCATCCCAGTCCTGAGTTAACATAACTTTCATAAATTAATCGCCTCCCTGTAAAGTATATAGGTACCTGGCACCTATTTATTCTCTTAAATCAGCCTCCATGACATACCAGTCATCATGGAGATCATTGGCCTTGCCAACCACCTTAAAACCATGCTTTTCATAAATATGCCTGGCAGCAGGGTTATCAGGCCGTACCTCAAGCTTAACCCGCTTAATCCCAATCTCACGCAAATAATCAAGGCCAGCCCCGGTCAGACTGCTCCCGAGCCCTTTACCCCGGGCTTCCGGGCTTACAGCCAGCGAAAGAATCTGGGCATCAGCAGTCCCTCTAACCGAAAAGGCAATATAATAAACCTTATTATAAATCACCCTGCCAACATCAAAGAGAGTCAGGCCATACTTGCCCTGGAGCCAGCGGCTCAAAAGCCGAAAAATATGGCCGCCAAAGACAGCCTCTTTCCAGAGAGATTTAACCCCGGAAATCACAATAATATAGCCCTGGGGCTTATCATTCTCATCAACAGCCACCAGAAAGCCATCGCTAAAGACCTGGCCAAAAAGCTTCAGGATATCCCTAACAGCATTCTCTAGCTTCCGCCGTCTGGCCGAAGTTTCCAGCTCATTTTCAGGCCTGGTCGCCTTAACCCTGGTATCCTCAACCTCGCTAAAAAATAGCACGCCATCATCAAAGGCCCCAATAAAAATTCTGGCCAGCTCAGGCAAATATTTCTCCTCAAATTTAACGATCTGATAATTATCAGGTAGCATCAGCCTAACCCCCTTTAATCTATTATACCCTGCACACTAAAAGGTCACAAGTTGAGAATTAACAATAAATCCTGATTAAACTGTTTATTTTTAGCTCAGAGTATAGTAAAATATACTTACGCTCAATAAATTTTCAACAGCACTAATAAATAATTGCAAAAAATTATTTATTGCTACAACTAATGAAGATAAAATGCCGGCCAGTTACGGCCGGCATCACTTAAATATTTAAAGCAAGTTTTAGCACCTTGACAGCATAAACTTATATATCGAACTTATCGACAGTAGCCTTAAGCTCCCTGGACATCTCGGCAAGTTTCTCAGAGGCCTCAACTATCTCAGATGTAGAGCTGGACTGCTCCTCGCTGGCAGCAGTAATCTCCTCAGTCTGGCTGGTTGTATCCTCGCTGATGGCCGTAATCTCCTGGATAGCCTGCTTAACCTTTTCGCTGCTATCCTCCATGGTATTGGCGGCATTATCAATATTTTCAAGGCGGTCAAGTAAGGCTCTGGCAGCCTGATCAATCTGGTCCAGCGACTGGCTGGTTTCTTTAATAGAGCTAACACTGGAATCAACAACCTTTTCAGTCTGATCAGTAGTTCTAACAGCCTCTTCAGATTTAGCCTGAATCTCTTTAATCAGGTTCGAGATCTCCTCAGTGGCAGAGGCCGATTCCTCAGCAAGTTCCCTGATCTCATCGGCAACAACTGAGAATCCCCGGCCAGCTTCACCGGCCCTGGCAGCCTCAATCGCAGCATTTAGAGCCAGCAAATTAGTCTGCTGGGAGATACCATTTATCAGTTCAATGATCTCATTTATCTTTAAGGACAGCTCGCTTAATTCATTAATTTTAGCAGAAACCTCTTCAGACTGGTTATTAACCTTATTGATCTCGGCAATCGAATGGCCCATCGAATTATTACCGGCTTCAATATCGCCAATCATACTGCTGGCCTGATCATTCATCTCAGCAGTCATCTCAGTCAGGCTTTCAATTTCAGCAGCCAGATTAGAAATATTACTGTCAGTAATATTTATCTTTTCAACCTGAGTCCCGGCACCTTCGGCAACCTGCTCGATAGCCTGGGTTACTTCATGGGCAGAGGCAGAGATCTCCTCGCTGTTAGCAGTCAGATTCTCACTGCTCTCAGAGAGCCGTTCAGCAAAGCGAGTAACCTGGCCAATAATATCCTTAAGGTTGCCCTGCATCTGATTTAAAGAGCGGCTCAAATCGCCGACCTCATCTTTAGATTGATTGGCAAGCTGCTCCTGATTTAGATCGCCAGCGGAGATATTTTCAGCAAACTCCCTGGCCTCAGTAATCGGCCTGGTAATCTTTGAGGCAATAAAGAAGACAGTAAAGCTGACCAGCAGAATAATTATAAAAGAACCTAAAATAACATTATTTCTGAAACTGGCAATCTCTGCCTGGGCTGCAGACTCATCATAATAGGCAGTGATCTGGCCCAGATATGTATTATCAGCAGCAACAATATCATTCTGCTGTTGAAATACGTCATCGTCTGTTTCAAGGGCTGCAACATCAGCAAAATCATCATCTCTAGTAAAGGTAAAAACATTTTCATCCTGGCGATCATCTATCGTCAAGTGGAGCAACTGATAGCGTTCGAAAAAGTCTCTAACTTCACTTTCTAAATCATTATGTTCAGGGTCGTTGATATAAAGAGGGCTGGCCGAGGAAATCGTTGTAACTTCAAATTCCCGCTCGACTTCCCGGTGAAAATTATCAGTAACCTGACTGCTCTGGTTAGTTATCATCACAGCCAGAACGACTGCAAAGGCAATAACCATAACAGCTATCACAGAAAACAAAAATTTGTACTTAATCTTTTTAAACAATATGTACCACTCCAGATTATAAGTATTTTGTAAAGCAGACTAAATCAAACCTAAAGAAACATTAAAATTATGTAAACTTCAGGATTATGTATTTAAATTCGTTACATTAAATTATATTCTCGAATAAACCAAATAATCCTGCTTTTTTACTAATATTTTTTCATAAAAGTAATTTTAACAAATATCTGAGCACACAGGAGGTAGAATTAATGAAAGGAACAGTAGTAGCAACCTGGATTAAGACAATGGAAAACCTGCACGGTGAAGAGCTGGTCAATGAGGCCAAACGGGAATCATCCTGGAATACCGGGCTGATGATTACACCCCTGATGAATATTGAGGATGATATGGCCCATGATCTGGTCAACACAGTAGCAGCAAAAGCAAATACCTCTGTCAGCGAGCTCTGGCAGAAGATAGGACAGGAAAATATCAACTCATTCTCAGAATGGTTTCCAAGCTATTTTGATGGAAGACGGCTACATAACTTTCTTGAAATGATGGATACAGTCCATAAACAGCTGACCGAAATGATCCCAGGGGCCAACCCACCAAGAATTATCCCGGATATCCCAGAGGAAGATACCCTCAGGCTCACCTATCGCTCAAAGCGGGGCATGTTCGATTATTTTCTCGGGCTCCTTAAAGGCAGCGGCGTCTATTTCGATAAAGATATCAAAGTCAATGAGCTCAGCCGGGATACCAGCTCAGAGCAGCAGGAACTTGTTGTAGATGTTATCTTTCCAGAACCGATCAAAACCTCAAAGACCTTCAGCTTCAACAAACTGCTTTCCCTGGGCATCTTTAAATCAATCGAAAGCAAACTGGGGCTGGCAGTCACTGTCACTACAACAATTATAGGCTTCATCCTGGCCGGCACCGACAGCCAGCTCTGGCTGCCACCGGCATTAGGACTACTCAATGGCGGCATCGGCTATCTAGTCATGAAAGGCCTCTTTAAGCCATTTGGCCTCCTCAACCAGGAGTTAGATGAAGTCGGCGATATGAACTTAAGTAACACCATCTCAGTCGACTCAGGCGACGAATTTGAGGAAGTCTTCGAGAAAATCAACAAAATTAAAGCCAGGGTCAGAGAGGATATCCTCTTTCTTAAAGGCGGTACCGATGATATGTACAACTTTACCGGTGAACTGGTCGATCTCACCGGCGATATGAAAAGAGTCTCAGATAATATCGCAGTCGTCGTCGATGAAGTGGCCCAGGGTGCCACCGAACAGGCCGAAGAGACCGAAAACTCAGCCTATATAGTCGATAATAATGTCAGAGAAATAGAGAACCTGGTCGAGACCGGCAGCCAGTCCAAAGAACAGCTGGAGGCCGCAGTTACCAGCATCAAAGAGTCAGCCGGCGAAGTCAAACAGGTCAACCAGATGATCAATGATATCAAAGAAGCCTTTGGCGACGTCAACGACCGGGGAATTCAGCTTTCCCATCAGGTCGAGGAGATCATGGAGATAGTCGACACAGTCTCAGAGATAGCCGAGCAGACCAATCTTCTCTCCTTAAATGCAACAATCGAGGCCGCCAGGTCCAGCGGCGACAGCCGGGGTTTTGCCGTCGTTGCCGATGAAATCAGAGATTTAGCCGATGACTCTCATAAAGCCGGGGAAGAGATCCGCCATAACCTGGAAAGTTTCACCAGAGAAGTTCAGGCCCTGGTTGATGGCATCAGCTCCCAGTTCAGCAATCTTGAAGAGAGCAATAAAGCCTTAGATAAAGTAACTGCAGCCAATCAGGAGTCAACAGAAAATATAGAAGATGCCTCAGAGCAGGTCATGGAAATAGTCGATAACTTAAGAAATGAAACCCAGAAGATCAGCGAAGTGATCGAAAAGCTTAACTCCCTGGCAGCAATCGCCGAAGAAAATTCAGCCTCATCCCAGGAGATGAGCGCCTCAGTCAGCGATTATGCCGATAAAATCAAGGAGATGACCGACTATATCCAGCAGACAGAAAAGCTAGTCGAAAACTTCCAGGAAAGCCTGACCGATTACTCAACCTAAAAACTCAATGTACCCGGGTACCCAATAAAAAACCCCCTGGCAGCAAATCGCCAGGGGTTTTACTATAACACCAGACAGTTACCTGCCGGTTACCACCTCCGTCAAAATAGCCTGAGCCTCTTAACTTCTGTGGCCAACCTTATACTATATTCAGCAGGGGTTCAATCCAGGATTGCTCCTATATCCACCTGATACAAACCTGTTCCAGGCCAGGATCAGTATAGACCTGATCCAGTCGCTCCCCGGTATCTCCTCGGTACCTCCCCGGTATCTCCCCGGTCCCAATTCACTATCAATCCAGTATCAACCCAGTACCAACCCGGTCCCGATCCACACCAGAGATTACCCTGGCCCCATCCAATCTCAGCATTTAGTCTGAGAAACTCCAGGAGGATGGCAGAAGATATAAGATTATGATATAATAATAATCAATATAAATATATATCCGATGTTTGCAAAATTTTAAAAAAGAGGTGGTTTTCTTGCTAAATAAAATCTTACCAGCTATTTTCCTTATAACCGCTTTAATTATCGCCACAGGAGCCCCGGCAGCATCAAATGGTGTGCAGCCCAGGGAAGACTGGATCGATCGCCTGGAACCGATCATCGGCGAATTCGAACTTGAAGAAAACAATCAGGTCCTCAATCTCCCGATTCAGCAATTAGATGGCGAAAACTATATAAACCTTGAAATGCTGGGCTATTTATTTGACTGGACAGTCAGTGCCGGCGAAGAAGAGGGCGTAATAACAATAGAAAAGGCCGACAATGACCAGCAGATAGAATTTGAGCTGACAGCCGAAGATTTCAACGGCCGCCAGCTGGTCAGATCACCTATAGAACATGATGGCGCAATCTATATCGGCCCGGCCCTAACCAGATATCTCGTTGCCAGCCTGGAAGATCAGAACGTAAACTTCATAGCCTGGCTCGAACTGACAGATCAGCATGAACAGACCGAAGGCAGGCTGAATTACAACGTTAAACTCTGGAATATCGCTGAGCGGCCCCAGGTCCTCAATTTTATGAGCGGTCAGACCCTGGAACTATACCTGCTCAGCAATAGCAATATAGAATGGAAATTATCAGAAGATAGAGCCTATACCATGGCCCTAAGGGATATCGAACTGGAGCCAGACGAACTCAAAAGCTGGGATGAAAGCGCAGAACTACCAGACAGAATCTCAGGCGAATATATCCTGGCAGGAGAGATAACAGCCCAGCCGTCCCTGTCATTAAACCAATTAGAACTAGTAATTGAATAAGAGCAATATAATAGCAGCCGAGGAGTGATATTCAATGGAATTAAGAAACTGTAAAGAATGCGGGAAGCTCTTTTCACCGGTAGCCAGTGAAGACCGCTGCCATGTCTGTCGGGATGATGAAGAAGTTCAGTATCAAAAAGTTAAGGACTATCTCTGGGATAACCCCGGGGCAACAATAGATGAAGTCCATGAGGAGACAGGGGTCGATAAAGATACAATCATCCAGTTTGTCAAAGACGACCGCTTAATAGCAGATGGCATCGATGCCAACTTCTTTGTCCAGTGTGAACGCTGCGGCAAAGAGATAGAAAAGGGCCGTTATTGCAATAGCTGCAAGAACGAACTTGTTGACGGCTTAACTAAAGGTATCGCCAAAAAGAAGAAAGAAATCGACAAAAAATCCGGCAAGAAAGACCAGAAAATGTATACCTCAGACCGGATCAGAAAGCGGAAAAAAGAGTAGAACCCTGAAATTAATAGTACTATGGAACCAATATAGGCCCCAAACCATAAAAATAACACAGGGCCCTATCAGAGAGCATAAACTAGATAATCTTATCTAACAGCAGTTAAAGGCGGCATATGACCGCTGACTGCTGTTAATTTTTTTGCCAGGGCTACGATATAAAAGGTGAAAGCAAGAATAAAGAAAACAACTATAAATTCAGATAGCAGTTAGAAGTTAGCACGTTATGAATACAGCAACAAGAACGCTGGCAACAAGAAAGACAGCAGCAAGCAAAGAAAGGGTGATACCTGATGAGAATTGATAATATTCAGGGGAAAAACATTCAAAAATTATATCAGAACCAGCAGAATCTCCTCAACAAGGAGAATAAGCAGACCAGCCGCAGCGAAGGCGATAAGATGAATATCTCATCTAAAGGACTCCAGATCAAAAAGCTGGCCGACCAGCTTGAGGCCGATCCAGGAATCAGAGCCGAGAAGGTTGCCAGGCTCAAGCAGGAGATAGCAGACGGCAACTACCATATCGACAGCGAAAAACTGGCTGAAAGCCTGATGAACGAAATAGAACTTACCAGAGGTGACCTCTAACAAATGGCAGCACAAATTAAAGAACCAGCAGAAAAACTCTATAAAATTTTATCAGAAGAATACCGGGTCTATCAGGAACTTCAGCGCCTCGGCAACAAAAAGCAGGAAGCCCTTATTGAAAATGAACTTGAAGACCTTGCCGAGATAGTCGAGGCCGAAACCGAACTGATGGATAATGTCGATAACCTGGAAGCAGCCAGGCTCCAGCTTATAGAATCCATCTCCACAAATCTCGATCAATCAGCTGAAGAGCTCAGCTTCAATCAGCTGCTTCCAGAACTGCCAGAAGCAAAAAAGGCCGAATTCTCAGAGCTCAGAGACAAACTCCTGGAGCTTATCGAAGACCTTAACGCCTTAAACGAAAGCAACAGGCAGCTTCTGATGGAAGCCCTTAAATTCAATGAATTTTCCATGAAGGCAGTAATCGGCACTGAAAATCAACAGACTTACGAAAACCCTGGCAAAGCCGGCAAAAACAACAAATCCAACCGGATCATCAACCGGCAGGCCTAAAATAATAAATCATTATATCAGCATTAATCTGTACGGACACCAAAAAGTTTAAAACAGCCCCTAACATATATAAAGGATATAAAAGGATGTGACAGCATGAACTCTTTTAGCAGCATAAATACAGCTCTCTCAGCCCTCCAGGCCCAGCAGAGAGCCTTAGATACAACTGGACATAATATAGCCAACTCCAATACAGAGGGTTACTCCAGACAGCGGGCAGAACTCTCAGCAGCCAGGCCCTATACCAGTCCAGGCATGAATATGCCAACAACAGCAGGCCAGGTCGGCCAGGGCGTTCAGGTTGATAATATCAACCGACTCCGTGACGACTTCATCGATGGCCAGATTCGCCGGGAGAACCAGGCCGGCGGCTACTGGGACCAGGTCAGCGAAGGCCTGAGCCGCCTGGAGCTAATCTATAACGAACCATCAGATAACAATCTGGGCAACTCTCTAAACGAGTTCTGGGGCTCCCTCCAGGAGCTAAGCAATGACCCCCAGGATTCAGCAATCCGCTCAACAGTCAGGCAGAGGGCAGTCACCTTAACAGATACATTCCATAGCCTCCATGACCAGATGAGCGAATTTAAAAGTTCAATCAACAATGATGTCCATTCCACAGTCGATGAAATCAACTCAATCATCGAGCGGATTGGCGATATCAATAAAGAGATAGTCCATATTAAAGGTAGCGGCCAGCAACCCAACGACCTGATGGATACCAGGGATAAACTCTTTGACCAGCTCAATGAAAAAGTAGATGCCCGGGGCAGCACCGATAGCCGGGGCAATTTAGATATATCAATCGGCGGCGTCAAAGTCGTCTCAGGTTCCAGCACCAATCAGCTGGAAATCCGCGAAGATCCAGATAATAATTATGAAGATACCATCCATTACAGCAATATCGGCAAAGAGATCCAGGTCGAACGGGGCGAACTCAAAGGTCTCTTAGAAGTCAGAGACGAAATCATTCCAGCCCAGCTCGATGAACTGGATACAATTGCCAGAGAGATGGCCGAACATTTTAATAGAATCCACAGCACCGGTTATGACCTTGATGGCGAGCAGGGTGGGGACTTCTTCGAACTTCCAGATGAAGATTCAGGAGAGAGTCCGGCCCAGTTAATCGAAGTCTCCCAGGAGATCATGGATTCAACCAGAAAAATAGCAGCCGGTAACTTTAGCGACAACCCCAGGGTGGCAGAGGTCAATAACCCTGGCACCGGCGATAGTCCCTATAGATACCGGATACGAACCGAGCGCCCAGATGAAGACGGCAATGTCAACTTCACCATCGCCGAAATGGAAGGCGACGAAATCCTCAATGAATTCAGCGGCACAGCTGAAATAGGCGAAAGTTTTGAACTTACTGAAATAGAAGATGCAGTGGGTGAAGAATTCTCAGGTGTTGTTGACGATGTTACTATAACCCTAAAATCAAGAGGCGAAGCCAATATCACCCTGGATCCATCAGAGGGCAGTGGCGAAAATGCCACAGCTTTAGCCAGGGGCCTCAATGAAGATCAGCTCGAGGGTCTGGATAACACCTCAGTCAACAAATACTTTGAAGGCGTCATCTCATCACTAGGTGTCGATGGCCAGCGGGCCGAGCAGATGGTTGAAAACTCAGACTTACTCAAAGAACAGCTAAACAATCGCCGGGAAGCAATCTCCGGTGTCTCATTAGATGAAGAACTGTCCAATATGATCAAATTCCAGCAGGCCTACGGGGCTGCAGCCAATATAATCACGACCCAGCAGCAGAACATGGATACCCTGCTCGGTCTAATCCGCTAACAGGGGAGGAGGCAAATAAATGCGTATAACTAATAATGTAATGATCGGAAATATGATGCAAAACCTGCAGCATAATATGAAAAATCTCGATAAATTAAACCAGCAGCTCTCATCTGGTAAACAGTTCCGCTTTCCATCTGAGGCACCAATTCAGGCCTCAAGGAGCATGGATTTCAATTCCCAGCTCAATAATGTAGATCAGTTTAAAAAGAATGTCGACCAGGCCAACTCCTGGATGGAAACAACAGAGAGTGCTTTAACTGACGGCAATGAAGTCCTTCAGCGAGCCAGAGAACTGACAATCTATGGAGCCAATGACACCATGACCGAGACCGAACGGGAGAATCTGGCCAGAGAGGTCGAAGAATTAAGAAGCGAACTCCTTGCCATTACCGAAACCCGCCATGGCGATCGCTATGTCTTTAGTGGCCAGGCTACCGATGAAAAGCCCTTTGACGAAAATGCCGAATACCAGGGCGATGACAGAAAGATCCGCCGGGAAATCAACCCAGGTGTTGAAATGGCAGTAAACGTAACCGGCCGGGAAGGCTTTGAAGATGCAATTGAAGCCATGGACCACCTCCTCTCAGATCTAAGAGGCGGCAGCGCCAGAGTCTATGGCGAACTGGGACCAGGCAAACTGGCTGAAAACTCAGATGAAATAGATGCAGATACAGATGTCAGTCTCAATATTACAATAGATGGCGAAAACTTTGAAGTCACAGAAAATAGTGACGGCGAACAATTAACCGGTGACACCACCAGAGCAGAATTTGTTCAAGCAATCAACGATGCAGCTAATGAAGCACTTGGCACAACAGGTGAAACCTATGCCAGAGTCAGAAATGGCAATCTAGAAATTCGTTCTTTAACAGACGGTGAAGATTCTGAAATAAGTATAGAAACAGATGAAGCTGAGCCTATCATGCAACTTTTAAATTTCGAAGAAACAGATGCCGCCGGTGGCGAAGGCTCACTAATGCTCTCAACTTCAGATATCAGCAGGTTCGATAATGCCATCGACAAAAACGTAACCACCAGAGCCGAAATCGGCGCCAAAATGAACCGCCTGGACTTAACCCAGAGCCGTTTAGAAGACCAGGAGATAAACTTACGCAGCTTAAAATCAGAGAACGAAGATGTCGATATCGCCGAAACTATCATGGAACTTAGAATGCAGGAATCAGTCTATCAGGCTTCACTGGCCTCAGGTGCCAGAACAATGCAGCCGACCCTGCTGGATTTCCTAAGATAAACAATCATAAGATATATAAAATGTTAAAATTTGGTTTTTTGAACCCGGGTTGGTAGGTAAGCTTAAGGAGTGAAAGCCATGGCCTTAAATATAGCAAGAATAGAAGTTGATTATACGCCAGGGCTTGTCGGGCTCGATATCAGAGACCCTGAGGTCGGCGTCCAGCCAACTAAAGACAGCGTCATTGTCAATCAGGGCCAGGACAGCCTGGAGATCTCAGCAGAAGCAGCCCAACTGGAGACAACTTCCTATCCATCCAGGGCTGATATGGGCCTCCTGACAATAATCGATCGTGGCGATACCACCGCCAGTGAGAGCCAGCAGGCAGCCCTCCAGGCTATCGCAAAATATGCAAATGAAGGCGATCAGCTGGCCAACTTTCAGCAGTTTGATATTGCAGATTTAGCCAGGCAGAATTCCAGGCTCGGCGATCAGCAGATCGAGCTAGGTTATAAACGCCGGCCAGAACATACCTATATACCAGAACAACTGGAGATCAATCACCAGGAAGGCCCGGTAGATGTCACGACCCAGCGGGCCGGTCAGGCCAATAAAGTTGGCGTCCAGCCCCAGCTAGGCGATGTCCAGAGCTACTTAAGGCAGCATCCAGATGTCGAAATCACTGCCCCAGGAGTAAGAATGAATCTTTTAGGCTAAAATATAGGCTAAAACAAGTCCTTTCATAAGGTAATTCATTACAGTTAATTGAAAAATTCAGTCATTATCAAGGAGGTTTTACTAGATGCAGGAAATAGAGACCAGAGAATTTGGTCAGATAGAGATAAAAGACGACGATATTATAGAATTCCCTAAAGGCCTACCAGGCTTTCCAGAGGAAGATGAGTTTGTACTGCTGCCTTTAAATGATCAGTCACCATTTATCATTATGCAGTCAGTCAACGAGCCAGGTCTGGCCTTTGTAACAGTTGAACCCTCAACAATCTTAGACGGCTATGACTTTGAGCTGGCAGATAGCACCCAGGATATGCTCCAGCTTGAAAGCCATGAAGATGTCGGTGTATTGCTAATAGCCACCATTAAAGGTGATATCGATGATATAACAGTCAACCTGGCAGCACCGGTAGTCTTTAATATCAATGAAAGGCTTGGCCGGCAAATTATTTTAGATGACGAGAATTATCCGGTTAAATATCGTTTAGAGCCTGAGCCAGCGGAAGAAGGCGTTAGCTGATGCTGGTCCTTACAAGGAAAAAAGGCGAAAAGATAATCATAGATGACAATATAGAGCTGACAGTCGTTGAAATAGAGGGTAATAAAGTCAAGCTAGGCATCGATGCCCCGAAATCAATTGAGATCCACCGGGAGGAAGTTTACCGGAGAATCGAGGAAGAGAATAAAGAAGCTGCTAGCAGCAAAGATTTAAGCCGCCTTGGCAACTTAGTCATCAAAAAAGAAGAAAAAGATAGTAAATAGGGGTTATAAGCCAGATAAATAGACTTAAATAGATATAATCAGTCATAATCACCTCTTATCACCTCTAAAGAGAGTTAACAATTTAGTACTTACTGACGATATTAGTAATAGAACGAAAAACAAATAGCAATTAATTTTTACAACAGTTTTATAGCTTTACTGGCAACTTGAAATAACTTTAAATATATTTTTTCAGTGACTTTGACTGCTCCTGACCCGGATCCAAAAGAAGCGGGAGTAGTGATGGTTACTGAAACCCTGCTGCCAGCAGCACTATCGGCCGAAGTGATGCTTGTATCAGAGAGTAAGTAAACCAGAGGAGTTGGGGCCCAGGCAAGGAAGCCTGGTTCCAGCAGAAAAACACAAAATACTAAGGAAATCATCAAGGAGGATGATTATTAATGAGAATTCAAACAAACGTAGAATCACTTAATGCTTATCGTAACCTTAACAACACTAACCGTTCAATGAGTCAGTCAATGGAAAGGCTATCATCAGGTTTTAGAATCAATAGAGCCGCTGATGATGCTGCAGGTCTTGCAATTTCTGAAAAGATGAGAGGCCAGGTCAGAGGTTTAGATCAGGCTACCAGAAATGCCCAGGACGCTAATTCAATGATCCAGACTGCTGAAGGTGCTTTAAATGAAACACATGAAATACTTCAGAGAATGAGAGAATTATCTGTTCAAGCTGCTAATGATACTAATACTGCAGAAGATCGTGCAGAAATTCAGGCAGAAGTTGATCAGTTAGCTCAGGAAATTACAAGAATTGGAGATAACACAGAATTTAATACACAAAACTTACTAGATGGTTCATTAGATAATATTTTCCAGATTGGTGCTAATGAAGGGCAAAATATTGAACTAGAAGTTGGAGATATGCGAGCAGAATCTTTAGATGTTGATGGCAATATTTTTGTCTCAGATGAAACAGATGTTAGTGATACAGATGTTACTGTATCTGCAAGAGGTGAGGGAATTGATGAAAATACAGATATATCTTTTGAAGGAGATGGAGATGAAGTAGATGGTATTGTAGTATCAGGTACTGGTGATGATCTAACAATTACTATTGAAGAAAATTTAGATGTAACATCTGAAGAAGTAAATCAAGCAATTAGTGATTTTTTTGCAGAAGAAGAAATTGATGATGTTTCATATGATGTTTCTTTTGATGGCAACTTAAGTTTAGATGATGATACTGAAGTAGGTATTGCTTTAGATGAAGAAGAGTTTGAAGGTGGCATACTTGTATCTACTCAAGGAAGTGCTGACTCAGCTATTTCAACTTTAGATGCAGCTATTGAAGAAGTATCATCACAGCGTTCAGAACTAGGTGCTGTCCAGAACAGATTAGACCATACAATCGCTAACCTTGAAGTAGCTTCTGAAAACCTACAGGCTGCTGAATCAAGAATTAGAGACGTTGACATGGCAGACGAAATGACTGAGTTCTCCAAACAGCAGATCCTAGAACAGGCTGGTACAGCTATGTTAGCTCAGGCTAACCAGGCTTCACAGTCAGTACTTCAGCTATTAGGTTAATTAGTAACTCACAATAATTAACTTATTAATAGCTAAAAGTAATTGATAACTGGTTAAAAACAGGCCGGCTCTGTAATTTTTAAGGGCCGGCCTTTTATAAAAGAAAGAGGTGAAGCTTATGCGGGTAGAAGGTACACAGAGTATTCCCGAACCGCAAAGGGGAGTAAGTGGAGCTAATGATAGACAATCTACCAGTAGGTCTGCCAGTGGAGGAAGTTCAGAGCCGACTCAGGTATCAACTGAAGATTTTATCAGAGAAGATGCCTTAAGTCAGGATGAGATCGACCAACACATGGAGGAAATAGAGCACGAATTAAAGCGACTAAATGAGACTATGCGTACTTTCGATCGTGGCTTAAACTTTGAGTTGCACGAAGATACAGGTAGACATATAGTTCAGGTAATGGATATCATAGAAGATGAAATAATTAGAGAGATACCTCCAGAAGAGGTTCTCGATATCTCAGCCAAAATCAATGAGATGATAGGCCTGGTGATAGATGTACGTATTTAAGATAATTAGCTCTTTTATCTGTTAAACGGAGGGGCTGGCACGAACGGCCCTTCCCTTGAACAGATAAAACTAAGACAATGTTAATATAAATTTCAGGCAAAATTTTAAAAGAGGTGAGTATAATGGTAACAGGTATATCAATGACAGGTATGGCATCAGGCATGGATACTGATGAGATAGTTAATGAATTGATGCAGCTAGAAAGAGTACCTATCCAGAGAATGGAATTTGAGAAAGAAGAGATATCAACTATTCAGGAACAGTGGCAGACAGTCAATCAACAACTTCAGGGTCTTAAAGGTAGCTTTGATGATCTTGCCAGTAGAAGCATATATAATGATATGTCAGCAAGTTCAACCAATGAAGATGCAGTATCTGTCTCTGCTGATTCATCCGCTGATGCCGGTAACTATGCAATCAATGTCGAACAACTTGCCCAGGCCCACTCTGTCTATGGTGTAAAATTTGAAAGTGGCTCTGAACCAATAAATAGTGAAGAAAACCAGGAAACAGGAGTAACTATTTCAGGTGATGAAACCTTTACAATCGGTTTTGACGGCCATGATGCAGAAGATCATATTGAAATTGATCTATCAGATATTGATAAAGCAGCCGATGAAATAACTCTAAGAGATATCAGAAGTCTTATCAATCAACAGCCAGATCTTGAAGCTACAGCAACATTAGTAGATAATAGGCTGGTCATAAATAGTGATAATACCGGTGAAGAGTTCGAGATGGTATTTCAGGATACTGAAGGCTCATTGCTCCAGGATATCGGTATAATAGGTGATGATAACACTATGCAGGCAGCCCAGGATGCCATTTTTTCAATTAATGGCTTAGAAGGGATTACAAGCAGCACCAATCAGGGAATAAGTGATGTAATTGATGGTGTAACTATTGATTTACACAGTGCGACAGAAAGCCCTGCTAATGTTAGTGTCGGTCAGGATACTGAAGCCATCGGTGAAAGAGTCCAGCAGTTTGTTGAGCAATACAATGAGGCCCAGACCTTCATGCATGAACTCGGTAAAGAAGACGGGCTCCTCCAGGGTGATGGCACCTTAAGAAGACTCCAGTCATCTCTAAGAAGAAATATCACTAATGATGTTGGCTTAGCCGATAATGAATTCAATAATATCCAGTCATTGGGTATCGAGATAGATGATGAAGGCAATATGGAATTCAATCCAGGTGATCTTGAAACTGCACTCAGAGAAGATCCTGAAGCAGTCGAAAATTTCTTCAGAGCCAGAGAAAGTGATCATGGTGCCGATGGTCTTGCCAGGAGAATGAGCAGCTTTGTAGAAGAATATGTCCGTTTCGGTGGAGGCCGGACCGGAGGTATCTTAAATAGACAGGACCAAAACTTCGATTCCCAGATGGATAGAATCGATAGAAGAATCGAACAGAGAATGGAAAGAATGGAGCGAAGAGAGCAGACAATGCAGCGACAGTTTGCTAGAATGGAGACAGCTCTTAATGAAATTCAGGCCCAGGGCGGTTGGCTCCAGGGTCAGTTACAGAATCTTGGCTTACAACAGGGATAATTAATATAAATAATGTAATGAAATAATTCAGGAGGTAATCAACCTATGACTAATTATAAAGCATCTGAGCAGTATGCCCAGACTAAAATCCAGACAGCCAGCGGTGGCGATTTAGTTGTCATGCTCTATCAGGGCTGCATTAAATTTATGAGACTTGCCAAAAAGAGTATGGAAGAAGATAATATTCATAATACCAATGAATATCTTATCCGCTCCCAGGATATCATCATGGAGCTTTTGACAACCCTTGATGGTGAAAAAGGTGGCGAAGTTGCAACTAATCTGGCAGCCTTATATGAATATATGTATCGTGAACTCATCCAGGCCAATATGAAAAAAGATCCTGAAAAGATCGATCAGGTAGAAAGCATGATGCTAGAATTACTGGAAGCCTGGAAAGAAGCCGTCAAACAGGACCGCAAAGAAAACGGACGTGACAGACTGGATGTAATGACCGGTGGAAGATA
The DNA here is from genome assembly GCF_015666175.1 of Halonatronomonas betaini. Taxonomy (NCBI): domain Bacteria; kingdom Bacillati; phylum Bacillota; class Clostridia; order Halanaerobiales; family Halarsenatibacteraceae; genus Halonatronomonas; species Halonatronomonas betaini. The sequence goes on from NZ_JADPIE010000007.1 coordinate 193,060, forward strand.
AGATTAAGAAAGTCCTCCAGGGATATTACAAACTTTATGAAATAACTGAACGCCAGCATGACCATATCAAAGACGAAGATATGGACAAACTTGCTGAAACCATAGAAGAGCGAGCCAAATTAATAGCCGAACTCGATAGCTTTGACCTAAATGATCTAATAGCCAAAGCCAACGACCCGGCCACAGCCGAATCAGAATTCACAAAAATACTAAACAAACTAGTTGCCCTTGAAGAAAAAAACGAGAAGCTCCTAGCAGAAAAACACCAGGACAACATAGAAGATTTAGGCAAGATCAAACAGGGCAGAAAGCGTGATGCTGAGTATGGCCTAAAACAGGAAAAGGCCCGAGTCATCGACTCTAAAGGCTAACCAATAGTTTCTAATCAGCCGGAGAAATCCGGCTTTTCGTCATATAATTGAGGACTGATATTATGAGAAAAGATCACGACTGGCTACTGGATATAATTAAATCTGCCAGGCAAAAGATCAATAAGAGAATAAAAAGGCTTAAAGCTAAACTAGGCCTGGTTAAAAAGCAGAAGAAAGAATTAGCTGAGACAGAATTAAAGCTAAGAAGTATGCGAGCTATAGCCACTAAAATCAGAGATGAAGACCTTGATGACTCAGAACAGAAACAACTTGTTGCAAGATTCAATGATCTCCAGAAAGAGATTCAACAAAGAGAGGGTTTTATATAATGAAAGTTGAATTAGAAGAAGTAAAAAATTATAAAAATATTGATGAATTTATTTTTAGAGTAAAAGAAGATATAAAATCAAACTGTGGTTCTAATATTTTTCATATTAAGACTAATAAGGATATGTTTATGATAAATAAAGAAATAACAAGCTGTATTGATGCAAAACAACAAAAATTTATTTTATCAGCAATGAAAAAATATATTATAGATTATTATAGAAACTAATGTTAGAAAGGCGTGAATATTAATGGAAATTTATATTAACAACGAAAAGGTCGATAGCGATAAATATATTGGCGGTAATCTCTCCGCTATCTTACAGGAAATCAACAAAAGCCTTGACGAAAAGGTAGTCAAAGAGGTTATCTGTGACGGTCAGGAGCTAAACCCTAATAACCTTGAAGCCAATCCCAAGCTGTCTGAAATAGATAAGCTAGAAGTTTCAACAATTAAAGTCCAGGATCTCATCAAGCAGACAATGGCTGATCTCCAGGAATACCTGCCAAAGGTCATTAAAGGCTTCAAACAGGCAGCAGCCCAGCTCAAACTAGGCAACCAGGCCAACGGCTATGAGATCCTCAACTATGCCCTGCAGGGGCTCCGCTGGTCAATGGATGTCATGTCCCATGGCTCAACCCTATCAGGTAACGAGAAGCTAATGGAACGCTTTAATGAGACCAGCCAGAGCCTTAATACCATGCTCAACTCAGTCAGAGACAGAATAGATAGCGGCAACAGCGACGAGTTGGTAACAATCATCAGCGAAAGCTTCCAGCCAGAACTGGACAGACTCCAGGCCATGGCCGATGAACTAGCCCACCATTATGACGTCGAAGAAGTTGAACCCCAGGTCGATGACGACTTAATCGACAAAGAGAAATAGGCTTATTATCTATTTTTAAGGTCATTAATATTATAGTCATTTAATAAGAGAAGCTTTAAGAAAACTAAAAAAGGTGATATTTATGCTATATCTATTACCAGTAGTTATTGCTCTTATAATAACAATGATGTCCGCCAGTCGCTCAGAAGATAGGCTTTACAGAATTGTAGAGGAAAACCTCCATGGCAGAACTGAAAAGAAATTAAATTTTAAAGCTATCTTTAAATACATTGGGGTATTCTTAATTATTACAGCCCTGCTATATCTAGCTATAATTATTGCCCCAATTGTTTTTGGAATAGTCATCATAGGAGCAGTTCTTTCCTCCTTAAGGTTTGGCATTTTCTTTAGAATTTAAGCTAAACTTATTATTTACAGGTCAGAATATGCTAGGTTTAAATTATTCATCTTAAAAATTATCAACTTAAAATCATAGCTATTAACTCAGGAGGTGGCATAGAACCATGGAAATGAGCAGTGTCAACCAGCAGCAGATGGCAAGTGTTCAACAGGCATTATCAACAATGACTCTAGACCAGTCAATGAACCGGTCCGAAGCTACAATGGACAAACTCATGGAAGGCATGCAGGAGATGAGCCAGGAAATCCAGCAGGTCCAGAACAACGCCACCGGCCAGGGCAGCCAGGCTGTCCACGTCGATTTCCGAGTATAATTTGGCTTTATATAATATGCTTTCCAAACAATCTAAATTTAAAAATAATTTAAATAAGGTTTCTTGTTATTGGATTTAACATTGTTAAAAGAGTTGAGTTTAAATAGAAATACTAAAACCCTCACAAATTATGTGAGGGCTTTAATATTAAAATGGTAATGATACTAGAGTAATTTTGTTATTTGGAGCCTCAAATGAAGCTAAATATCCAGCACCAGAAACTGATCTTTGCGCAGCATGAGTTAATAAAGGTGCTTGAGCTGGATGTCTAAAGTCTGAAAAGAAGATTGTAGAATCTTCGGCTTTTCCTGATCCAGTCCATACTCTGTTTCCATCTTGATCGAGAGCTTCACTATCAACATAAACAGTTGTTGTTGATTGAGTTATACCCACAATAGGCCATAATGGTAAAATTAATATTAACCAATTAAATGATCTATCATACTCAACGCCAGACTGGTAAATATTTATATCAAAATCAACATCCTGACCTGGTCCTAAAACATTTAAGTTTTGTCTGGCTAATTCTCGATCAACTCGTTCTCTTAAAGATTCTGTTTCTGATTCGTCTTCTAAATTAATAGTATTAATGGCAACATTACTAGCGGCCATTGAAGATGGAAATAATAAGACTGGAATAGTAAAAATTAATAAAGTTAATATAAAAGTTTTCTTAATAATGGTTACCCCTCCTATGTTTTGGAAATATTAAATCTTAATATATGTATTCATGATAAGTTTAAAAACTCCTTTTTTTATTTAAAATAATTCACCAATTTAATGTTTTTTAGAAAATATTGCAGGAGATTAGCAACTATTAGATAAATGTATAAATGATAAGCATATTTTTAGGAGGTTTAATTAAAATACATAGGGGGCATTGAAATTGAAGAAAATAATATCTATTAGTTTAATGATCTTATTGGTTTTAACATTCATGTCTATCGATTTAAAAGCTAGTGGAGTTATTGATGGTTATGAAGTTTTTGGCGGTATTTTTTATACCAGAACCAATATGACTGAACTTGTTGAAGATTATCAGGAATATTTTGAGTTCATTGAAGAAAATTATGAGAACATTGAAGAAAACTTAGAATTTTTATATGATGGGGATATTGAAGGGTCAGAGCATGTTAATTATAGATTTAATAGCAATGTAAGTAGTCCTACATCACCAATTGGTTCTCCAGGTTTTTATATTGGCATTGCAAATAAAACTGAGGCTGGACATAGCGCTATGATTAGTTATGAAAGGTTCAATATTAATGTAAGTGGTAATGCAAATTATGATTTATGGATAGAAGTTGAAGAAGAGGCATTAGAGGATGATCCAGATTATACTGAAGTAGAGTTCAGTGAGGATTATGAGATTAGCATTAACACTGATCTTACAGTGAACAGTGCTATTGGAAGCTATAAATTCCCTTTATTCACCGAAACAGAAACCGAGATCGGTCATTTCCTTGAATACTTTACAGTGAATCTTGGTGGAGGCTATTATTGGGGTGACGGTAAATACAATTTAAGTGTTTATAATAAAACCACAATGGAAGGAACTGATGGTGACGGAGATCCTATTGATGAAGAAGAAATTAGTGACGAAGAATTTAGTGCTGATTTAACCTTAGAAGGTGCTGTAGGGTTTAAAGTTGGGGCTGGATTTGAAGTCCCAGTTGATAATAATCTTGATGTATTTGGAGATTTTTATTATAGAAGGTTAGAGATGGAGATTGCTTTTGATCAGGATAATGACGAAGAAATTTTTGAGGGAACAGAAGAAGATTTTTCAGGTTTAGAATTTAGAACTGGGATTAGTTATACTTTCTAAAATTAATTGTCCTAACTAGAAATTAGATTTAGTTAATTAAATTATATATTTAAAAGTATTGCAGGGAGCTCTTAATAGGAGCTTCCTTTCTAGATTTAAAATAATTGATCTATTATTTACTATTTTTAATTTAAAATTTATTATAGAGATATTTTAGTCAAGTCCATATTTGTAGCCTGACTGGAGATATTATTAGTTAATGCAAAGAAGCTGAGAGAATAGAAGAGCTTAATGAAGGATAAAGAATATTAATTGTTGAGAGGATAACCTGAGTAGTTTGCAGAACTAAAGATATTAATATATAATAGTTATCAAAACATAAATATATAATCAATTAGAAAGAAGGGTTATCTTGAAAGTCGCAAAAACTAATAAGCAAGAAATAATTGATCAACCGATTTTACCTACTTTGATAAAGCTTTCATGGCCGATTATTATTGGCCAGGGTATGCATTTAATGTATCAACTGGCAGATACTTTTTGGGTAGGTAGGTTAGGCGCAGAATATTTAGCAGCCATGTCGCTGGCATTTCCATTATTATTGGTGGTTTATTCAGTCGGCGCAGGCTTTTCAATCGCAGGTGTTTCTCTAGTTTCACAGTATACAGGAGCAGGCAGGCCTAAAATGGCTAGTAAAGCTACTGGACAGATATTTACATTGGCAATATTTCTTTCAATTATATTTACAGCAGCAGGAATTTATTTTAGTGAAGAACTATTTCTTTTGATTGGAGCAGAAGAGGATGTTTTACCGCTGGCCCTGGAATATTTTAGAATCTATGTATCAGGAATTCCGATAATCTTTATTTATTTTATCTTCTCATCGGTTTTAGAAGGTATTGGAGATACAATAACTCCGATGAAGATCAAATTAGTTACAGTTATTTTAAATATTGTTCTGGATCCCTTTTTGATTTTTGGCTGGTTTTTCTTTCCAGAATTAGGGATTGGCGGAGCTGCATTAGCAACTGTGTTATCAAGATTGGTTGCAGGTATAATTGGAATCTACATAATGTTTTGGAATAAAACAGAGTTAAAATTAGAACTCTGGCATTTAAAGCCAGAACCTAAAATGATCAAGAGAATTATAAGAATTGGAACACCAGCTGCTCTTGGAGATTCTGCAATGGCAATTGCTTTATCATTAATGACTGCACTGGTGGCTAACTTTGGAACGATTACAGTTGCAGCCTGGGGTATAGCCAATCGGGTCACTTCGGCTATTAGAATGCCAGCCTTTGGTATGGGCAGAGCAACTAGCGTTATGGTTGGTCAATATCTTGGAGCTGAACAACCTGATGAAGCAGGTAAGGTTTCGTGGATGAGTGCAGGAATAACTATTTTATTTATGGTTGGCTTAGCAATAGTGTTATTATTTATATCCCCTAATATAATGGCAGTTTTTACTGGAGATATGGATGTTATAAAAGTTGGCACAGAATATCTGCAGATTGCCGGGTTTGCATATACCTTTCTAGCTGCCCAGATTGTTCTAAGTGGAGCTTTAAATGGAGCAGGCAAATCATTATCGCAGACTATTTTTAGACTGCTTTCACTCTGGGTTTTTCAACTACCTATAAGTTATCTATTATCAACAACTTTAGGATTTGAACAATCCGGGGTATGGTGGGGAATTTTAATTGCTAAATTTATGGGAGTATTAGTCCTTTCTGTCTGGTTTAGGAAAGGAACCTGGAAAACAAGAGAAATATAAACTGTCTTATAAGCCCTATAATCACCTAATAACAACCTGATAGCATTAGAATAGGCGGTTTTTGCAAGCTGCACTAATGTAATATTTTGAGAATTATGATATAATTCAACCAGAATATAAAGAATGCAGGTGATGAGTTAAGTATAAGAAATTAACCCCATGATGAACTATTTAAAGCAGTTTTAAAGGTCCAGAGTCAGCCAGATATTTTATTAAAAGTTATTTGCCAGAAGATGTCTTTAATAATACAGAATTAAAATACCCTCAGGGTTAATTCCCTGAGGGAATTTTATATATTATTTAGTTGTTATTTAAATTTTTCTGCTGCAAGTGTTATCGACTGGTATTATACTAAAGAATGAAAATTAAATATTTATAGTGTAATACCTGCAATATAAAGAGTATATGAGAGATAATTCTATTTAATGACATCTAATAACATCTAAAGCTGGTTAACAATAATAATTATTCTGACGATATAAATATCACAAGGATACAAATTGATAAGTAGCTAGGAATTGAGGGGTTTTTAAATGATTGGAGAAAATAATCTACATAAAAGAGCATTAAATAATATCTCAGAAATAGTATTTTATTTAGATAAAGATTTAAAAATAATCTGGGCCAACCAGACAGCTATCGACTATTTTGATAAAGATTTAACCAGTCTAAAAGGGCAAAAATGTTATGAAAAATGGGGCTGGAAAGATAAATGTGATAGTTGCCCGGTGATCAGAGCCAATAAATCAAAGACAGCAGAAGAAGGGATAATGAAAAAAGTAAATAATCAAATCTGGCAAATGAAAGCAATTCCAGTATTTAATAATTCAAAAGAACTAGATGGTTTTATTGAAATAGCCTCAGACCTTAAACCTGTTAAAAACTTGCAGGAAGAACAGGCTAAATACGAAGAAATCTATAATGCTAAAGAGTATATTCAAGTTATCGATGAAGCTATTAAGCAAAAAAGGCTGCTGGAAATGAATAAGTTCTTTGTTGATAATGCAGATATCTTGATATTTAGGGTATCACCTGATGGCATTATAAAATATGCCAATCAAACTGCCCTTGATAGTTTGGGATATTCAGAAGCAAAACTTGAATATTTATCTGTTGATAGCTTTATTCCAGAGGATGAATATATTCCAAGAGATAAGTTCTGGAAAGCTATTAAAATTAGTGGGAGTTTAACATATGAGAGCAATTTTATCACAAAAACCGGAGATAGTTTTCCTGTGGAGATAACCAGTCAATACTTTGAATATGAAGGTAACGAATATGAATTTGTTTTTGCTAAGGATATCTCAGTTAGAAAAAGTTATGAAGTGATAATAAAAGAACTCAATAAAGTGGCAGTTGAGTTCAATCAACTTAAAAATGAAGCAGAAATTTTTAAAAAAACAATTGAAACTGCAAAAAGTATTTTAAAATTTGATTTATGTGGAATCGCCCTGGCCAAAGGCGATAGATTTGTTCCAGCAGGAGTTTCAGAAAAAATAGATTTCGATTTTTTACCAATAAATCATGGGATTATAGGTAAAGCTTATAAGAACAATAAAAGTTACTTAAATACAGATATAGATAACAATCCTGAGGCAAAACCAACTAGAAACACCTATAAATCTGGCATTGTTATACCAATGCAGGATGTTGGAGTTTTCCAGGTTGTTTCGGACAAAAAATCTGCTTTTAACCAGAGAGACCTTGAGTTTGCTGAAATTTTAATTGCAAGTACTCAGGCAGCTTTAGAAAGAGTTTATCATCAGCAAAAGCTCAATTATAAAACCTTTCATGATAGTTTAACTGATCTATATAACCGAAGTTTTTTTGAAGAAGAGCTAAAAAGACTTGATACAAAAAGACAGTTACCGCTAAGTATCATCATGGCAGATTTAAATGGATTAAAGATCATCAATGACAGCTATGGCCATGAAAAGGGTGATGAAATACTAATAAAAGCTGCTGAAATTTTAAAGGATTCCCTGAGAGACGAGGATATTCTGGCAAGGCAGGGTGGCGATGAATTTGCAGTTTTATTGCCGAAAACCAGCAGTGATAAGCTAGATAAAATTATTAAAAGAATCCAGGCTAAAATATCTTTAGAAAATCAAAAAGAAGATCTACCAATATCTATCGCTCTGGGCTCAGCTACTAAGGAAAGTTCTGAACAGAATATAAATGATATCTTCAAAGAAGCAGATGACAATATGTATCAGAATAAGCTTTTAGAGAGTAGAAGCAGCAAGAATAGTATAGTCCAGGGCCTCTTAAATACATTAAGTGCTAAGAGCGATGAAACTAAAGAACATGCTATTAGAATGACAGGACTGGCCTTTAATTTCGGCAGTAAGCTAGGATTATCTAACTCTGAACTAAATAAATTATCGCTATTAGCTACCATGCATGATATCGGGAAAACTTCAATCTCTGAAGAAATTTTAAATAAACCAGGCAGCTTAAGCGACAGAGAATGGGAGATCATAAAAAAGCATTCAGAGCAGGGCTATAAGATAGCCTCGGCAACATCAGAGTTTTCTATAATAGCAGAAGATATACTGGCCCACCATGAGCGCTGGGATGGCAGCGGTTATCCGAGGAAATTAGCTGGCAAAGATATTCCTGAATTAGCCAGAATAATTTCAATAATAGATGCCTATGATGTTATGACAAACAAAAGAAGTTATAATCAGCCTATGAATAAAGGTGAGGCTCTCGAGGAAATCAGTTACTGTGCTGGTAGTCAATTTGACCCGGAATTAGCAAATGAATTTATCAAAATGATGAAGTAATAATTGGGGATATATTTATCAATTAATTAATATAGCTAAAAACAAACAAGGGGGAAAGCAGATGTTATTAAAAAGATTATCTATTAAAGGTAAGATTTCATTGGCTGTAATTGTTGTTATTCTAATCCTGGCAGGGGTATTAAGCTTTTATTCGATCAATCAGACAGATAATATTGTTATGGGTGAAGAAGAATCTAGTCTTTATGCAGTTGGAGACTTTCTCCAATCCAAGATGAACGATCAGCTACATGCAGCTAGAATGAGTGTTTTAAGCATTTCTAATAATCCTGAGATTCAGGAGCTCTTCGCGGAAAGAGATAGAGCAGAATTAATTGTTAGATTAGAACCTGTTTTTAACGAGCTTTCAGATGATGTTGCCCAGATACAGTTCCATGAGCCTGATTCAACCTCATTTTTAAGATTACATAGTCTTGATAACTATGGAGATGATCTTAGTGATTTCCGTGAAACAGTAAACCAGGCCAACCGCAATCAAGAATTAGTTTTAGGTTTAGAAGAAGGCCGAGGTGGATTTGGCTTTAGAGTAGTTACTCCAATGTTTTATGATGGTGACCATACTGGAACTGTTGAGTATGGATCTGCTTTTGATGATGAGTTTTTAAATACTGTCCAGGCTGAGATGGCCGGAGATTATTTCATCTATATATTCGAAGATGTTGCCGGAGTGGCCTGGGATGCAGTTGATGATGGCCTGCTCGGCTCTACAACAGCAGATGATTGGCAGGTAGATGATACAGAAATTGAACAGGCTAGAAATGGCGAAAGGGTATTTACTCTTTCAGAAGATAACAACTACAGGATCTTACTTGAGCCCTTTGAAGATTTTCAGGGCAGAAATATGGGTTATATAAAAGTAGTTCAGGATAGGCAGGAGATTGTTGCTCAGGCCTCTGCAGTAACTAGAAATATGCTTTTTATTGCAATCTTAGGTATTTTAATTGCAGGTTTATTAACATTCCTATTAATCAAAAAGCAGCTTGAGCCATTAAATAAATTTCAAAGTCTATTTGCTGACATGGCTTTAGGAGATCTAACCCAATCATTCCCTATCCAGGAAGTTAACTGCTCAGAGATGATGGATTGTGGCCGCGAGGAATGTCCTGATTATTCTAAAGACGGAGTTGTTTGCTGGTTTGATGTAGGTAGTTATGCCCCTGAGTTTGGTCAGGAAATTCACTGTCCAAAGATCTCCTCAGGCGAATATGATTCCTGTGAAGAATGTATTGTTTACAAAACAGTTAATACAGATGAAATTCAGACATTAGGTGCCTGGTTCAATAAATTTACTGATAATATTAATAATGCAATCGGCAAGGTCCAATCAACAACAACTGAATTATCAGCATCTAGCCAGGAGTTATCCGCCAATAGTGAAGAAATATCAGCTTCAGCCCAGGAAGTTAGCAGGGCCGTAGAAGAGGTTGCCTCAGGAGCTGAAGAACAGGCTGCCCAGGTAGACCAGACAACAGAAATGATGGAAGATCTCAATAATCAGATCGACTCTGTCAGTGAGAAAGCTAATATTATGGGTGAGCAGGCTGAAAAAGCCAACCAGGAAATAGCAGAGGGCAATCAGGCTGTTAATATTACCAGCAACCAGGTGCAAAAGGTTGTTAATGATCAAAAAGAAGCTACAGCCATGGTTGATGAGTTAAGCGATCTTTCAGATCAGATCGGTGAAATAGTTAGTATGATCAATAACATCGCTGAACAGACCAATCTCCTGGCTTTAAATGCTGCAATTGAGGCAGCTAGAGCTGGTGAAGCCGGTAGAGGTTTCAGTGTTGTTGCAGAAGAGATTAGAGAGCTAGCAGAAGAGTCATCTAAAGCAACCAATGAAATAGATGATCTAATCAAACAGATTCAGAATAAAGTCAGTGCGACAACAGAGGTTATGAACCAGTCAGAAAAAGCAGTTATGGAAAGCGCCTCAGCTATCGAGACAACTGAAAAGAGTTTTGCCGAGATAGACGAGGTTGTCAATAGACTAACTGATCTTATTACTGAAGTAGTCGGCAATGCTGCAGAGATGTCACAATATAGTACAGATGTAAAAGCAGCTATGAATGAAATCGCAGAAGTTAGCCGGGAATCTTCAGCTCATACTGAAGAAGTTTCAGCATCTAGCCAGGAACAGTCTGCTTCAACCCAGGAAGTTGTTAAAGTATCTGAAGAACTAGCTGAAATGGCAGTCAGACTCCAGGACATAACCGAACAATTTAAACTAAATGACAATTAAAACTATTTATAAAAAATATGATAATAAAAAAGCTCACCAGGCTAGTCCCTGGTGAGTTTATTTAAGTTAATCAGATTACAGTAGAACTCTGGATAGTATTTGTAATATATGTTATAATAGCAACGGTTTACTATTTAATTACATATATAATTTTGGGGGAATTCGATGTTTAAAAGTATTAAGACAAGACTTGTTGTTTTTATTGGTCTTCTTATTTTATTATTAATTGCTGGAAGTTCATTTTATTCATTTAGACAGTCTAGAGATATTTTAGATGACACTCTAAGATCCGAAGCTTTAAATAGTGCCAGAAGGTCAGTTGAAACCATAAACCTCTGGTCTGAAGAAAAGGGAAAAATCATACAGAATCTATCATACTTGGATAGCATCAAGAGTATGGACTGGGATAGACAATATGATGATCTCCTGGAAATGGCCAGGGATGATGACCAAATTGAATCACTCTTTGTTGTTGAACCAGACGGTACAATGAGAGATACCAATCAATATGAAACCAATGTCAGCGATCAGTCATATTTTCAGTCAGTAACTGCTGATAAAGAACAGGTATTCTCTGAACCAACAGAAAGTTTTGAGACTGGCAGACCAATAACTATTATTGCTAGCCCGGTTTTTAATGATGATGAATTTGTCGGAATCGTTGGTGGCGTCGTTGCCCTTGATATTCTTCGTGAATTAACTGCAAATATGGATATCAGTGGCCATGGTTACGGAATGATAGTTGATCAGAATCAGAATATAATTGCCCACCCTGAAGCTGACTATCTTGGCAACCAGGATATTTATTCCGATCTTGGAGACGAATTTTATAATCTTGTAAGTGAAAGTTTCCAGGAATCAGAAGGTTATGGTACATATCAATTTGAAAATGAAGACTGGGATTTAGCATATGCAACTGTGGATAACACTGACTGGACTGTATTTTTAACCGCCAGCCAGGCAAATTTATTTGCACCTCTTGATATTATCAGAAATAGCAGTTTCGCAACCGGTTTAATTGCAATCCTTTTAGGGATCATAGTCAGTTATCTTATTGCCAGAATGATTGTCAATCCAATAATATCTGTTAATAATCTGGCTCAAAAAATTGCCGGAGGTAACTTAACAGAACGGGTTAATTTAACTGATTTTAATGTTCAAAAAGAGGATGAAATTGGCCAGTTATTAACTGCAATTAATAAGATGGTCGAAAATTTACAGGATACTGTTAGACCTGTTCAAAAGGCAGCTGAGAACTTATCATCAACCAGTAGAGGCCAGGCTGAAGCTGGTGCCCAGGTTGAAAGATCAGCTGAAGAGGTTGCAACTGCCATTCAAAATGTGGCCTCAGGTGCTGAAGAGCAGTCGGCCCAGATCGATGAAATGGAGACAATCTTTACAGACTTGAGTAATCAGATTAGTAGAACAGGTGATATGGCAGAAAACATGTCTGCTAAAGCCGATAAAGTGGTTGAAAATGTTGAGAAAGGGAGCAACTCTGTTGATAATTCAGTTGAATCAGTAAATAATGTGAAGTCAGATGCAGGCGAAGTAGCTGAAATTATAAATGATTTAGGAGAAACAAGTAATGAGATTGGCGATATAATTGAAATCATAAGTAGTATAGCCAGTCAAACTAATTTGCTTGCTCTAAATGCTGCAATTGAGGCTGCCAGAGCAGGTGAAGCTGGCCGTGGTTTTAGTGTTGTTGCTGAAGAAATTCGCCAGCTAGCAGAAGAATCAGCATCAGCCACTGAAAAGATTAATAATCTAATAGTTGATATCCAGGAGAATGCTGAGAAAGCTAATGATAAGATGGATGCTAGTGTCGGGACTGTGGAATCCAGCGTCAGTGCCATCAAGGAGACTGGTGAAGTCTTTAATGATATTAAAAAGGCTGTTTTTGAGCTTGATCAATTAATTGAAAAAGTCACAGAAGAGGCCAGGGATATGGATCAAAATAGTGTGCAGTTAGAAACAGCTGTCGGTGATATTTCAAAAGTTAGTGAAGAGGCAGCCAGTAATGCAGAAGAAGTTGCAGCTTCCAGCGAGGAACAGATCGCTTCAACTGAAGAAATTATCTCTTTTGCCGAAGAATTATCAAGAATGTCTGAAGAATTAGAGGAAACTATTAATAAATTCGAGATCTAAAGAGAGAAACTGCCAGCCAGGCATTCATATTGATAACTGCTAAGTAATTAACTTTAATTTTAAAATGAGATAAAAATTATTGTTTTATTGTCTTAAAAAGTTAAAAGTTTAAGTTAAATTTTATGTAACAATTAAATTAGGGAGAGATTTTTTATATGTTGGTAAAGGATTTATCGTTTTATACTCACTGGCTGGTAACAAAATGGAGAGATCCAGGTAGAAAAACAAAAACTTATAGCTTAGCAATTATCATTTTAATATTTCTGATTTCAGCAGGCGGAATATATTTAATCGGGAGATATTATTCTGATAGTTATATTTATATGCATAGCATGCATTTGCCAATTATTTTATCTGCTATTATTTTTAGATCAAAGGGAGGCGTAATAGCTGGCTTTATTGCTGGAATGATTTTTGCCCCAATAATTCCAATAGATTTTGGGCTGGATTTACTAAGAGCCAGAGTTGGCTGGCTTTTAAGAACAAGTTTTTTTATGGCGGAAGGTATGATTGCTGGCGTTACCTTTGAAATTCTTCATTATCAATTTAATAAATTAGAAGAGTCATCATATCATGATCCTTCATCTGGGTTGCCAAATAAATTATTTTTATTTAATAAACTTAAAGAGATTCAGCAGGAAGATGAAATTACTGACTATAAATTAGTTTTAATAAATATAAAAAATTATTCTGAGGCTATTAATAATTTCGGTCATGGTAAAACAGTTGAGTTTAATCAGGCTATAGCAGGAAAAATTAAAGGTAATTTTAACCAGGTGAACAATGTTTATAATATCTACAATGAAAATTTTGTTGTTATTTATAATGAAGACTCTCACAATAATTCTTTAATAGATTTAATTAAACTTCTAGAAAATGAATTTAATCAATCATTTGAGTTTAATGATTTACCAGTATATCTTGAAACATATTTTTCAGTTACTTCAATAGAAAATAAGTTAAATCCAGAAGAACTATTCCAGAATGTCTATTTAGCATTGAAAGAAGCCAGGGATTCAAATCAGACTTTAATAGAGTATAAGAATGATTATAGAGAGAAAGAAGAAAATAACTTAATATTATTAGGTGAGATAAAAGACTCTATCCAGAATGATGATTTTTTCCTTAAATATCTGCCTAAATTAGATTTGAAAAACAATGAGATTATTGGAGCTGAGGCACTAATACGCTGGAATCATCCTGAAAAAGGCCAGATATCGCCAGGATTATTTATTCCTCAAGTAGAAAAGACAGCTCTTATCAATGATTTAACATATTGGGTTGTAAAAAAATCCTGTCAGGAATTAAATCAACTAAAAGAAGCTGGTATCGATATCAATATTTCAATAAATATAACTCCAAGAAACCTATTGGATAATAATTTTATTGACAATTTGTTTAAGATCATTTCAAACCATGATCTTAGACCTGCAGATTTTGATTTAGAACTTACTGAAACAGATATCATGCAGGATATTGATACCGCTGCAATAAAACTTTCAGAGTTAAGTCAGGCTGGCTTTAATATTTCTCTGGATGATTTTGGTACAGGTTATTCATCACTTTCTTATTTAAAAGAATTACCATTTAATAGCTTAAAAGTTGATCAAATATTTATTAAGGATATTTATCAAAAACCTAAAAGTAAGGAAATTGTTTCTGCTGCAATAAAGTTAGGCCATATAATTGGCTGTCAGGTAGTAGCAGAAGGTGTCGAAACAGAGCAAACTATAACAGAGCTTAATTCCCTTAAATGTGATTATATTCAGGGTTTTTATATTACGGAACCTTTAGTTATAGCTGATTTTATTGACTGGCATCATAATTATTAAATATATTTCAAATTATGCAGGAATAAATAGGATTAACGAGAAGAATAATTATTAAGGGAAAGTTTATAAATTGTTTTGAAGTATCGGGGGAGGGTACTAAATTGGCAGATAGTCAGAGGATTTTAGATAGTTTTTATAAAATAATTATAGATAGTGTTTATGATATGATCTATCTCCATGATTTAAGGGGTAATATTATTGATGTAAACGAACGGGCCCTTGAAGAGACTGGCTATACCTGGGAAGAAATCACTGATATGAAGGTCTTTGATCTCCATCCAGATGTTGATGTTCCTAAATACGATCGGCAGAATATCTATGATAGCTGGGAAGATTGTAATGTTGGCGAATCTGTTAGCTTTCAGGTTGAGCATGTAGGCAAAGATGGAGAACCTATACCTGTGGAGATAGATGCCGGCAAGGTCGGTAATAATGGTCAGGAGTACATGATTGCCTTTGTTCGAGACATTACAGATCGTAAAAATAAAGAAAATAGAATACTATATTTAAGCTATCATGATGTTTTAACAGGACTCTATAATCGCCGATATTTTGAAGAAAAGCTGGAAACTATTAATGAGGCAATCTTGCCAGTCAGCCTTATCATGGCAGATCTCAATGGTTTAAAAATTGTAAATAACAGCTATGGTCATACGACTGGCGATAAAGTTTTGGTCAAGGCTGCTAATATTTTAGAGGAAGAAACACCTGAAAAAGCAACAGTAGCCCGCTTTGGCGGCGATGAATTTGTCATTCTTTTACCTGAGACTGATAATCAGGAGGCCCACAGAATTTTTGATGATATTAAAACAGCCTGTAAAGCAACTGAATCAGATGAGTTCCCTGTTTCATTGGGGATGGGTATAGCTACAATGACTGATTCTGAACAGGATATTAACCTTATTTTTGAGAAAGCTGATAGGGAGATGAATCATAATAAGCTACTTGAAACTAGAAGCGCCAATCATAAGATGGTTTCAGGGCTTTTAGGGGCTTTATCTGCTAAAAGTGATGAGACTGTTGAACATACAGAACGGATGACCCAGTTGGCCAGAAAGATTGGAGAGAAGTTGGGAGTTCATAATTCTCAGCTTAATCGACTTTCTCTCCTGGCAACCCTTCATGATATTGGTAAGACTTCTATTCCAGAGGAAGTTTTAAATAAGCCAGGTCCACTGACAAAAGAAGAATGGAAGATGATTGAAGGTCATCCAGCCCGGGGTTATAAGATAGCTTCAGCTACCAGTGAGTTTGCAGTCATTGCCGAGGAAATTCTCTCTCACCATGAACGTTGGGATGGAAAAGGTTATCCCAGAGGACTGGCGGGTCAAGATATTCCTTATCTTGCCCGAATAATAACAATAGTAGATGCCTATGATGTCATGCTTAGTGGCCGCCCTTATCAGCAGGGCATGTCTAAAGAGGAAGCACTCCAGGAAATAGAAGATTGTGCCGGTAGCCAGTTTGACCCTGAAATTGCAGAAGAATTTGTAGAGTTATTTAGATAATCACTTTAATTATTTGATTTTAAAATGAGCACTATAGATTTAATAAGAGGAGTACTATTAATCATTAATAGTGAGTATTATCTAGCTAATGATCTTTAATCTGCTTTAAAGATAAAATCCAGCCTTTAATAATATTTATTATCGATCGATAATAAATATAGAGATAATCTAGAATTAATAGGATCATAAATAATAAAAAAGAAGGTGGCGCAGATGAAGATTGATAAAATTCCAGGAGTAAATCCTGTGGAAACTGGAAATAAGTCTGCTGGTAAAAATGAAGTCGATAGAGCTGATAAAGCCCATGGTAAAGGCAATGTAATTGATGTTGATAGAGATAAATATACTCCTGGCAAGCGCAATATTAAAAATACAACTTATGATAAGCCGGCCACTAAGATAGATCAGGAAGCCCTGGCCGAGGTGAAAAAGGCTGCAGATGACGCTAATAGCCGTCTCAAGGCAATGGTTAAGGAACTTCTGGCCCGGCAGGGTATGACTTTTAACGAGGCTCTTGAATCATCAGAAAAAGTAGAGGTTGATGAGCAGGCAGTTGTTGAAGCTAATGAATTGATCTCAGAAGGCGGGAAATTTAGCCCGGAAGCCGTTAGCGACAGGATTGTAAATTTCGCTAAAGCAATCTCCGGTGGCGATACTGAAAAATATGATCTCTTAAAAGATGCCATTGAGAAAGGTTTTAATGAAGCCAGAGAACTTTTAGGAGGCAGCCTTCCAGAGATCTCAGATATAACCTATGATCTTGTCATGGATAAAATTGATAACTGGGCCAATGGTGGAGAAGTTGCATAATAGCGGTAACGATGCATAAAAAAACCCTCCCCGGAACAGGGGAGGGCGCTATAATAGATCTAACTATTACTGGTTATTCATTATGCTGGTAAATCTTCGCTCTCAATTGTTCCCTCAACATCGAGGTGAATTATAAAAATATCATAAGCTGGAACAGTAATAGTCAAATCAGTACCTTGATAAGTGTCGAATACGTTTCCAATTCCAACTCCAGTCAATTTTTCAGGTAGATCTGCTGTTGCATATCCCTTTATTTTTACAGCTTCTTCTTCATCTTGTTGTAGGTCCCAGTTATCTTTGAGATTTAGTGTAATTGTAACTTCACCATCAACAGGTTCAGATATTTCTACTGTTCCTATATTTATATTTCGGCCGGCATAGATATTTTGTACGGAAGGACCAGCGGTGTCAAAGTAATACCACCAGCGTGAACCGCCACCCCAGGTGTCTCCACCAAATGCTGTCTCTTCTACAAAATCACCAACTTCAAATCCGTTATCAGGATCTAAAGGATCACCGTTATCAGGAGTGAATTCTCCATTGGTAGGTTCACTTGTTAGGTCATAATCTTTTTCAGGATGTTCTCTTACAGAGACAACCTGGAATTCATAGTCAGCAATATCATATAGTTCGTCTTTTTCTACAATATATTGCAATTCGTGTCTTTCGCCTTCAGCTGTATGCTCTACTTCGCCAATTTTTGCAAAATGAGAGTGATAATAAGGAGTTCTTTTGCGGAGCACATTATATCTGTCAGCATTTTCTACTCCGTCCCAGGAGATTAAGAAGCCATCGTTATTCTGAACTATCTGGACGTTTGTAGGGGAGGCAGGTTCTGCCATCCAGTCAACACCAACAGTAAGCTGAGAACCATATAGAGTTATTGGTACATCTGTAACTTTACCTGGAACTACTCTAGCCTGTATTTCTTCTCTCACAGAACCATGACCTTCCCAGGATATAACTATTGTATAGTATGCAGGGAAAAGACCTTCTACTAAAAGATTCTGATCTTCTACATCATAATTAAAATCTTTTTCCGCACCAGGTATTGGTTCTCCGTCTAGATCCAATACTTTAATATTTACATCGTCTATTCTTTCTCCACCGGTAGCTTCAGATGGAAACTGATCTACAGTTATATCTAATCCACCATTTGCCTGCTGGATCTCTAGACTGACATCTCTTTTCTGACCAGCAATAACCATAGCTTCGGTGGTACCTTCTGCAATAGTTACCCTCTGTTCAGAACCGGTATTGTACCCAGTTAAAGTAACTTTTACATCATAGTTTGACTCTCTTAAAGCTGTGAAAGTTACTGAGTAACCATTATCACCGAGATTATCTTCTAATATATCTTCATCGTCTAAATCAATTGTTTCTGTATAGCTTGTACCATCAATCTGATATTCAATATAAAATTCTAATTGAAAATCTTCAAACCTATTAAATAGTAAACTCTGGGCTCCAACTTCTTCCTCCATGTTTATTCCACTCATTACAACTTCCAATTCACCTGTTTCTGAACTATCAGCGACGTTTCGGGCAGTATCCTCGACGGCATTATTCCCTACCATGTCACAGGCAGCCATTGTAAATGCAAAAACTAGAACAAACACAAATAGACCAACAACTTTCAACTTTCTTTTTTTCATTTTGTTTTCCCTCCTATTTCTATAGTATACAATTATAATAATATATCGTGTTTGATAATGTTAGTATGATGAATTGATATTGAAAATATTTTTAAAGCTATAATCACATCATAATAACAGTAATATTTTAATTTAGCTGAAAATGATTTTAGGATAACAGTTAGTTTTTTGTAAATGATTATTTTGGTATTATAATGACATATCAACAGAAAAAGAATATATTAAATAAAAACCCTCCCCGACAGCAGAGGAGGGTTTGATAACAGATTAACTGTTGCTGGTGCTATTCATTAAGCTCCATAGATTATTCCCATAACATCCAGCTTGATCCCATAAAATCTATAATTTACGGCAGGAACATCGATAGTAATTATATCTCCATCTACATTTAACTCATCAAAATCATATTGGTAGTCAAAAAATGCAGGTTGAGGTCTCATATCAGGTAGATTGTCTTCAGTAAATCCCTGGACTTTTACAACTTCATCAGTTTTATCTGTTTGTAGTGACCAATTAACATGATCGATAGTCATTTTGAGTGTGATATAATTAGGATTATCTGGATTTTCAATAACTTCTACTGTTCCCATTTCTACTGCTAGATTGACATAGATAGTTTGTTCGGCAGGACCTTCGGTGTCATAGTAATACCACCAGCCATCACCAAATTCACCAGCAGTGTCTCCACCCCAGGCTGTGGCTCGATCGAGTTCGAATAGAGCTGGACTGGCAGGATCACTTGTAAGGTCATAATCTTTATCAGGATGCTCTCTTACAGCGACAACCTGGAAGTTATAGGCTGCTATATCAAATAGTTCTGGTTTTAATACTTTATATTGGAATTGGTGTCTACCTGGACCTGTATGCTCTACCTTGCCAACTTCTTTAAAATGAGCGTGATAATATGGAGTTCTTTTTCGGAGTACATTATATGAATCTGCATTTCCTACGGCATCCCAGGAGATTAGAAATCCTTCTTCATTTTGGAATACCCGAACATTTGTAGGTGAGGCAGGTTCTGCCTTCCAGTCAATATCTACAATTAGTTGAGAACCATATAGAGTGATTGGAACGTTTGTGATTTTACCTGGGATTACTCTAGCCTGGATTTCTTCTTCTACTGAACCATGACCTTCCCAGGAGATAACTATTGTGTAATAAACAGGATAAAGGTCTTCCACTAGAAGATTTTGGTCTTCTACATTATAATTAAAATCCATTTCTCTTAATACTGTTTCATTATCTAAATCCAATAATTTAACTTTTACTTCTTCGATTAGTTCTCCACCTGTTTCTTCAGATGGGAATTGATCCACTGTTATATTTAGATCACCAGTTGTTTGTTGAATTTCAAATCTAGCAACCACCTTCATGCCTGCAACACAAAAAGCTTCATAATTTTCTTTAGATGCAATAATTACTTCTTCACCACTATTGATATTGGTACCTTTTAAAGCAGAACTTACATTATATTTACCTTCTTTTAGGGCAGTGAATATCGCTGAGTAATCACCATTAGGATTACCTAAATTATCTTTTAGTATATCGTCATTATTTAAATTAATAGTTTTATTATACTTTATAGTTGGATCATCTTGATGTTCAACCTGAAATTCGAGTTTAAAATCTGTGAACCTACTAAAATGCACACTTTGAGCCCCAACTTCTTCTCTCATTTCAATTCCACTTACCTCGACTAATAAATCTCCTGTTTCTGAACTTTCAGCGACGTTTTGGGCAGTATCCTCGACAGCAGTATTACTTACCATATCACAGGCAGCCATTGTAAATGCAAAAACCATAACAAATACAAACAACCCAACAATTTTTAGTTTTCTTTTCCCCATCTTTTATCATCCTCCCCTTTGCTGTAGTATATTTATATCATAATATATCGATTTTAATAATAATAGTTTGCCACATTGACATTTTTAATTTTTTTTGAAGGTATAATCACGATATAATCACGGTGAAGATTTACAGTTGGATAAAAATGATTATAAGATAACAGGCAGTTTTCTGGAATATTTCTAGAATAGATGTTTAATTAAATAAAAAAACCTCCCCTATATCAGGGGAGGTTATGGTAATAGATTTAAATATTACCGGGCTTATTAATTAAGCACCATAGATAATGCCCATAACATCTAGCTTGATTCCGAAATATCTAAAATAATCGGTTGGTACTTCAATAGTAACTACATTGCCTTCTATATTCAATTGATCATAATCAAATTGATGATCGAAAAATGCAGGTTCAGGTCTGAGATTAGGCAGATTGCCTTCTGCAAATCCCTGGACTTTTACAACTTCATCAACGTCATCTACCTGCAGAGTCCAATTATCTTTATCTATGACCATTTCAACTGTAATATAACCATTTCCATTATCAATAACTTCTATTGTTCCCATTTCTGTTTCTAGATTGACCCAGATGGTTTGTACGGCAGGACCTTCAGTATCATAGTAATACCACCAGCCTTCACCAAATTCACCAGCAGTGTCTCCACCCCAGGCTGTGGCTCTATCAAGTTCGAAGAGAGCTGGACTGGCAGGATCACTTGTTAGGTCATAATCTTTACCCGGATGTTCTCTAACAGAGACAACCTGGAAGTCATAAGCTGCAATATCAAATAGTTCTGGCTTTAATACTTCATATTGGAATTCATGTCTGCCTGAACTTGTATGCTCTACTTCGCCAACTTTTGCAAAATGAGCGTGATAATAAGGAGTTCTTTTACGGAGTACATTATATCTATCGGCATTCTCTACTGCGTCCCAGGAAATTAAGAATCCTTCTTCATTTTGCTCTACCCGAACGTTTGCAGGGGAGGCAGGTTCTGCCATCCAGTCAACACCAACAGTAAGCTGTGAACCAAATAGAGTTATTGGAACTTCTGTAACTTTACCTGGAACTACTCTAACTTGAACTTCTTCTCTCACAGAACCATGTCCTTCCCATGATATGACCATTGTATAATAAGCAGGGAAGAGACCTTCTATTAGAAGATTCTGGTCCTCTACACCATATTCAAAATCCATTTCTCCAAGTGATTCGCCTTCTAAACCAAGCAACTCAACATTTACATCTTCGATTAGTGTTCCACCGGTTGCTTCAGATGGGAACTGATCTACAGTTATATCTAATCCACCAGTTACCTGCTGGATCTCTAATCTAACATCTCTTTTCATACCAGCAATAACCATAGCTTCGGTGGTACCTTCTGCAATAGTTACCCTCTGTTCAGAACCAGTATTGAAACCAGTTAAAGTAACTTTTACATCATAGTTTGACTCTCTTAAAGCGGTGAAAGTTACTGAGATATCACCGAGATTATCTTCTAGAATGTCTGCATTGTCTATACTAATGGTTTCTGTAAAGTTTACTGTATCATCATTCTGATATTCAATATAAAATTCTAACTGAAAATCTTCAAATCTATTAAATAGTAAACTCTGAGCTCCGACTTCTTCCTCCATGTTTATCCCACTCATTACGATTTCTAATTCACCGGTCTCTGAACTTTCAGCAACGTTGCGGGCAGTATCCTCAACTGCATTATTCCCCACCATGTCACAGGCTGCCATTGTAAATGCAAAAACTAGAACAAACACAAATAGCCCAACAACTTTAAATTTTCTTCTTGTCATTTTTACCATCCTCCCGTTTCTATAGTATGTCTTAATCATATTATGCTGGATGTTATAATCATAGTACTCTGAATTGATATTGAAAATATTTTTTAAGGTTTAATCACTATACAATTAGTCTGTTTTTTTAATCTTAGCTAAAAATGATTTCAGGATAACGACAGTTCTCTGGAACTGGTTATTTTGGTATCTTAAAGTCATTTTCACAGCAGAAGAATATTTTAAATAAAAAACCCTCCCATGGAGGGGAGGGCTCACTTACTAATTCATAATATTTATTCAACTCTAATTCTGTTATAATCGTTTTAATCTACCATGAATTCTCCATTGGCAGGTTCACTTGTTAGGTCATAATCTTTATCAGGATGTTCTCTTACAGAGACTATCTGGAATTCAAAGTCTGCAATATCAAATAGTTCTGGCTTTTCTACATCATACTGAAATTCATAATTACCTTCGCCTGTATCAACTATTTCGCCGACTTTTGCGAAATGAGCGTGAGTATAAGGAGTTCTTTTGCGAAGCACATTATATGAGTCTGCATTGTCTACTGCATCCCAGGAGATTAAGAATCCTTCGTCATTCTGCTCTACCTGGACGTTTTCGGGTGAGGCAGGTTCTGCTGTCCAGTCAACACCAACAGTAAGCTGAGAGCCAAATAGAGAGATTGGGACCTCTGTAACTTTACCTGGAACTACTCTAGCCTGTATTTCTTCTTCTACAGTACCATGTCCTTCCCAGGATATTTGAATTGTATAATAAGCAGGAAATAGGTCTTCTGCTAGTAGATTTTGGTTATCTACATCATAATCAAAATCCATTTCTTCGATTAGTTCGCCTTCTAAATCAAATAATTGAATATTTACTTCTTCAATTAGTTCTCCACCGGTTTCTTCAGATGGGAACTGATCTACAGTTATATCTAAGCCACCAGTTACTTGCTGGATCTCTAACCTGACATCTCTTTTCTGACCAGCAATAACCATAGCTTCAGTGTCACCAGTTGCAATAGTTACTCTTTCTTCAGTATTAACATTGTAACCAGTTAAGGTAACTTCTACATTCCAGTTGGACTCTCTTAGAGCTGTGAAGGTTACTGAGTAACCATCATCACCGAGATTATCTTCTAGAATATCTGCATCGTCTAAACTAATTGTTTCTGTATGGTTTACAGATGAATCTGGCTGATATTGAATATAAAATTCTAATTCAAAATCTTGAAACCTATTAAACAGTAAACTCTGGGCTCCAACTTCTTCCTCCATGTCTATGCTACTCATCACGATTTCCAATTCACCTGTCTCTGAACTATCAGCAACATCACCAGCAGTATCCTCAACAGCACTATTACCGACCATGTCGCATGCTGCCATTGTAAATGTAAAAACTAGAATAAAGACAAATAGCCCAACAAATTTCAAACTTCTTTTTTTCATTTAATTTTCCCTCCCATTTCTTAGTATGCATTAATCATAATATATCAGGTTTAATAATAGTAGGACGTTGAATTGTTATTACAATTACTTTTGAAGCTATAATCATGATACAATCAGTTTGCTTTTAATATTAGTTTAAAATGATTTCAGGATAACAGGAGTCAAGTCCATATTTGTGTGTAAATTCCTCAGTCAGTAATAAAGTTAAGCAATAAAGCCAGTTTTAGCTTTTTTC